>CANQPV010000020.1 GCA_947625825.1 uncultured Clostridia bacterium
ATCTGGAGTTTTGAAAAATGAAATTGCTGTAAAAGTTAGTGTTAATATAATGAGAGCATTTGTAGAAATGCGAAAGTTTTTAATGATTAATGGACAAGTATTTGAAAGATTAACAAATGTAGAATATAAATTGCAAGAATATGATAAGAAATTTGACAAAATATTTAACCAATTACAGCTTGAAGACAATATCAAGCAAAGAATATTCTTTGATGGTCAAATATGGGATAGCTATAGTCTAATTATAGATATTATAAAAAAAGCAAATAACAAGATTTTAATTATAGACAATTATATTGATGATAGTATTTTAAAAATGTTAACTAAAAAGAATAATAATGTAGAGGTTGCTATTCTAACATCAGAAAGAAGTAATATTGACAATTTAGATATTAAAAAATTCAATAAAGAATATCCTATTCTTAAAGTTGCTAAAACTAATAAATTCCATGACAGATTTATTGTTATAGATAATAAAGAAATGTATCATTTAGGTGCTTCTATAAAAGATTTAGGTAAAAAATGCTTTGCAATTAACAGAATTGAAGAGAGGGAAATTATAGAAAAGATAATTAATTTATAAAACTTACAATAACGCTACTATTAAGAAAAAAACATTGACTTTACATAATAAATATGATATGTTAAATAGCAAGTGTGGGATTTTTTTACTTTAAATAGAACTTCTAATATAATTAGGAAAAACAAAATAAAAAATATAAATAAATAGTATTATTTTAATTACTAATATGATATAATCACTTTAATTTAAAATAATAAGGAGGATATAATCTTATATAGATTATGAAATAGAATGAAAGAAAAATATAATTATATTAATTTAAAAAAATATAAATTAAGCCTTAAATGGATTTTGCCAATATTTATTATTATTTTAATATTATCATTTATAGGATTTAGATACATAAAAACTCTAACTTACAAAAATATATATACAACAATATCAGAACTTGGAAAGCAAACTGTAGCACAACTTAATATTGCAATAAACGAGCAAAAAAAGTTCGTTGAAACAATGGTTGATTCTATAAATAGAGGTTATTTTAAATCAGAATCTGAAATTTTTGATAATTTTGCAGATGACTTAGAAAACTATCACTTCACAAGACTTGCTATTCTAGACAAAAATGGTAATGGAATTACTAGTGATGGGCATACTGTAACAGATTATCCTATTACAGATGAATTTTTTAATTTCAATAATGTTTATTTGTCAGAAAATAGAAAAAGTACAATTTCGAACGATCAAATAAATATATATTCAAAAGCATTCTATTTAAATGGAGAAGAACGAGTATTATTTGCAACAATTTATACTGAAAAATATAAAGAAATTTTACTTAGAAGATTATATAATGGACTTGGCGGAACATACTTAATTAATAATGATGGTATGGTATTAATAGATTCATTTGATGTAATAAAAGAAAATAATGTTAATTTATATGATTTTATTATAAATAAATATAACGTAACAAATGATAATAAGCTAACTGAAATCAATGACATGAAAGAAAATATCAGAAATAAAAATACTGGAACTTTTGATATATCACTTAATAATGATACATATTTTGTTCATTATGAAAATGTTGGAATAAATAACTGGTATGTTATAAGCATAGTTCCTGCTAGTGCAATGGCAGAGGAATTAAATCAGTTTATTGCAATATCACTTGGAGTATGTATATTTATTAATTGCATAGTTATTGGTATTTGTGTTTATATAGATATATCAAACCAAATGAAAAACCGTAAATTATATAAAGCTGCATATATAGATCCAATTACATCACTTGGAAATGAAAATTATTTTAAAGAAAATAGCAATGTATTTTTAAACTCTTTAAAAGGAAACAAATATATACTAACAATTGACATTAACAAGTTTAAAGTTATGAATAGTTTGTATGGTTATGACTTTTGCAACAAGCTTTTAAATGCTTTTGGTGAAAAATTAGAAAAAAATATGCCAAAAAATAATATTACTTGTAGAATGTATAGTGATGTTTTTGCAACTATATTTGAATATAATAAGGACATAGAACAAGTATTAGAAAAAGTAAATAATGCAGTATCTACAATTGATGTAGACAACATAAAAATACATTTAAGCATTTCAATTGGTGTATATAAAATAAAAAAAGAAGATAAAGATATTAACAAAATATTAGATAAATCTTATATTGCTCGTAAACAAATAAAAGGAACATATAATTCTTACTATTATATGTTTGACCAAGCCCTAGAAAATTTACTATTAAAAGAAGAAAACATAGAAACTTCTATGGAAGAAGCACTAAAAAATAGAGAATTTAAAATAATATATCAACCAAAATTTTCTACTAGCAATGAAAAAATAATTGGAGCAGAATCATTAGTAAGATGGTATAGGAACGATACAATTATAATGCCAGATAACTTTATACCATTATTTGAAAAAAATAAATTTATTTTAAAACTAGACTTATATATTTTTGAGCAAGTTTGCAAAGACTTAGCTTACTGGAAAGAAAAATTTAATGCAAATTTAAGAGTTTCAGTTAATGTTTCAAAAGAGCATTTTGTTGACGAAAATTTTATAGATGAATATGTTGAAATAGCAAATAAGTACAATGTAGATAGAAAAAATCTAGAATTAGAACTAACAGAAAGTGCCACAATAGATAAAAGCATAGATTTAGTAAAAATAGCAAATAAAATTAAATCATATGGCTTTAGCATTTCATTAGATGATTTTGGAACAGGCTATTCATCACTTGCAATGTTACAAGAATTACCAATAGATGTTATAAAAATAGACAAAATATTTGTTGATAAAGCAGATCTTAATAGCAAAAAAAATATGATAAATTATATAGTTTTAATTGCTAAACAATTAGGAACAGAAATTGTAGTAGAGGGTGTTGAAACAAAAGAACAAGCTGATTTTATTAAAGCATTAAAGTGTGATATGATTCAAGGGTATTATTATTCAAAACCAATTGAAAAAGAAAGTATTGAGAAATATTTTATAAAAGATGATAAAGCCTTAATTTAGTTAAAATATAATATAGTTAAATAACTTTTAATATTGAAGTGCACGCAAAACGTTAAACAAAAATCTAACATTTTTGGTGCACTTCAAAAATAATAATATAGGCGTGAAAAATATTTAGCGTATGCATTTACAAAACAATGTATAGCAATGTTTTCAGAGTATTTAGAAAATTTGATAAAATTATACTAAAATTACTTAAATTCTAAAATAAAACATTTTTTAACTTAAAATAGTCATCATTTTCTTCACAAATAATATCAAATTTAGATTTAAAATCTTCTACTTGACTTTTAGTATAATCATCTGTCAAAAAGCCAACATTTAAAACGAAGTCATGATTTTTCTTATTTACCATATTTAAATCAGTTACTTGGTCTGCTAACAAAATAACTTGTTTTCTATTTTTTAATTTTTCAGAGATATTATTTGGTAAAGAAACCTCATTTTTATTTAAACTGTGAATAATATTTTTTTCTACACCAATTGCAATACCATTTTTAAAAATAATTTTATTGCTACTAACATAAACATTATCAAAATAACAATTATTTGTTTTTAAAAATGTTTCAATAAAATTGCCAATTCCCGCACTAATAATTATTAATGGAATATTGTTTTCATGTAAAAAGGTTATAAACTCTTTTGCACCAGGCCTAAAGTTTAAAACTCGCAAATCTGTTGCAGCTATTCTAAAAATTTCTTCACTCATTTTATATTTTACAAATAATTCAATATGCTTTTGAAACCATTCTCTTACAAGTGTTACTTTTTTATTTAAGTCCATTTTTTCATCAACTTCAATAGGACGATAATATTCATATAATTCATCTCTTTCTTTTATATATGAACTTGGAACTAAATTACTGCTTGCTAAAATAGACCAAGAAGTTTCACTATTCCCAGTAGTAATAGTTTTATCAAAATCTGCAACAACATAGATATTTTTTAAATCTGAAAATGGTAACAATTTTTTAACATTTGAATGAATAATCATATTAACTCCTTTAAATAATTATTAGTATATTTATTATATAACAAAACAAAAAATATTGCTATTTTTTATAAAATAAAATATAATTAAAAAACGAATGGTACAAAATATAATTAGGAGATAAGAAAATGGAAGAAAATGAAAATAACTGGTTTAATAAAAGTATAGAAGAAGTAGAAAAATATTTTGAGGTAGATAAATCTAAAGGATTATCTAATGAGCAAGTAGAAAAATTAAGAGAAAAATACGGTACTAATGAACTAGAAACCAAAAAGAAAAAAAGTTTATTTGTAAAATTTTTAGAGCAATTTAAAGATTTTATGATTATTATTTTAATAATAGCAGCAATTATTTCAGGAATAGTAGGCTATATAGAAGGAGAAGGCATTACAGATTCTATTATAATATTAATAGTAGTTATAGTTAATGCTATTATTGGTGTAGCACAAGAAAGCAAGGCAGAAAAATCATTAGAGGCTCTTCAAAAATTAAGTTCACATGTAGCAAAAGTATTAAGAAATGGAAATATAGAAGTAGTTCCATCTAAAGAATTAGTACCAGGAGATGTTGTAGTATTAGATACTGGAGATTTTGTTCCAGCAGATTTAAGAATTATAGAAGCGGTTAATTTAAAATCGCAAGAAGCATCTTTAACAGGAGAATCTGTTCCAGTAGAAAAAATTACCTCTAAAATAGAAAAAGAAAAACTTGGAATAGGAGATAGAGCAAATATGCTATTTTCTTCTAGCCTTATTACTTATGGTAGAGGAAAAGGAATTGTAACCCAAACTGGTATGAACACAGAAGTAGGAAAAATTGCAGGAATGATTAATAATACTATAGATACCCAAACTCCACTTCAAGAAAAATTAAATAAATTAGGAAAAACACTAGGAATAGCTGCAATAGTTATTTGTATAATTATTTTTATAATAGGCTTATTATATGGAAAAAATCCAATAGATATGTTTATGACAGCAGTAAGCTTAGCAGTAGCTGCAATTCCAGAAGGCTTAGCTGCAGTATCTACAATAGTTTTAGCAATAGGTGTGCAAAGAATGGTAAAAAAACATGCTATTGTTAAAAAACTTCCAGCAGTAGAAACTTTAGGAAGCACTACTGTAATTTGTTCAGACAAAACAGGAACTTTAACACAAAATAAAATGACTGTAAAAAAGATTTTTTATAATGGAAACTTAGTAAACATAGAAGATGTAGAAACATTAGAAACTATGCCAGAAGAACTACAAAAATTAATTTATATTAGTATGTTTTGCAATGACACAAAAGTAGCAGAAGATAAAACTTTAACAGGAGATCCAACAGAAACAGCTTTAATAGATATGGGATTTAACCTAGGTTTTCAGCCAGCAACATTAGAACAATTTCCACGTGTTAAGGAACTTCCATTTGATTCAGAAAGAAAGCTTATGACAACAGTTCACAAAACAATAGATAAATATATAGTGTATACAAAAGGTGGAATTGATGAGTTATTACAAAAGTGTAATAGTTATAGTTTAAATGGTGTTATTAAAGAGGACCTAGAAACCTACAAACTAGAAATTACAAAACAAAATGAGCAAATGGCACAAAATGCACTTAGAGTTTTAGGCATGGCATATAAAGAATTAGACCATGAACCAACAGATGATGAAGTAAAACAAATAGAAAAAGATTTAATTTATGTTGGCATGGTAGGAATGATAGACCCACCAAGAGAAGAAGTTAAAGAAGCAGTAGAAAAATGTAAAAAAGCAGGAATAAAAACAGTTATGATTACAGGTGATCATAAAATAACTGCAATAGCAATAGCAAAAGCATTAGGAATTTTGGAAAATGAGCTAGAGGCAATAACAGGTTCTGAACTTGAAAATATGTCTGATGAAGAATTAATACAAAATGTAAGAAAATATAGTGTTTATGCAAGAGTATCGCCAGAACATAAAGTTAGAATAGTAAAAGCATGGCAAGCAAATGGTGAAATTGTTGCAATGACAGGAGATGGCGTAAACGATGCACCTGCTTTAAAAACAGCAGATATTGGCTGTGCAATGGGAATTGTAGGTACAGATGTATCAAAAGAAGCAGCAGATGTTATTTTAACAGATGATAACTTTGCAACTATAGTATCTTCTGTTGAAGAAGGTAGAAGAATTTATGATAATATTTTAAAGGCAATTCAATTTTTACTTTCTAGCAATGTTGGAGAAATTATTATATTATTTGTTGCAATATTAATTACACCTTTACTAAGTAGCTGGTTTAATATTGATGTAAACTTAATTGTACCCCTTCTTCCAATTCATATATTATGGATTAATTTAGTAACAGATTCACTTCCAGCTTTAGCATTAGCAGTAGACCCACCAGAAAAAGACATAATGAATAGAAAACCTTTAAAACCAAAACAGGGTGTATTTACTAAAGGAATGACATGGAGAATAATTTATCAAGGTATTATGATAGGCTTAATTACATTAGTAGCATTTTGTATAGGCTTAGCAACACCTGAAAATGTTCTTCCAGAAGTACAAGTAACAGATGCAAACGGAATAATTAGAACTTTAAGTGTAGAAGAAGTAAAAGTAGAAATAGGCCAAGCAATGGCATTTACAGTTTTAGCCTTATCTGAACTTGTACACGTATTTAATATTAGAAACAATAAAAAATCTATTTTTAAAACTGGAATTTTAAATAATAGTAAATTAATATTAGCAACAGTTGCATCTGCAATGCTAATGATTATAATATTAGTAATAGAGCCATTAAGACATATTTTTAGCATACCAGTATTACCACTTATGAATATAATAGAAATTATAATACTAGTATTTTCACCAATTGTAATTGTAGAATTATTTAAGTTATTTAAAATTAATACTACAAAAGATGAGACATAAGATATAATTTAAAAAAATTCCTTAAATTGACTATTAAATTTTTTTCAAATAGTATATAATACTTAAAGAAGAAAATAGTCGATTTAAGGTGTTTTTTATGGTAATGTATAGTATTAAAGTTGTTAAAAAAAAGAAAAAAAGAAAACAAGCAATAATATTACTTATTATTACTATTATTTTACTTTGCCTAGCCGTGTTTGGAGGCATTAAATTAGCAGAGCATAAACATTTAGCTGGGAATAATAATCCAATAGATTTTACTGGGCAAAACGACAAAAATCAAGTAAATAATAAAGAACCTAATGAGAGTAATAATCAAAATAATGAAAATAATCAATTAATAGAAAATAATAATGAAGAAAATGGGCAAAATAATGTAGTAAATAATGAAGAAGCTCCAAGCCAAAATGAACCTTCAAAAAATGTAAATATTCAAAAGTTAACAAATGAACAAATTAATTCAATTAATAATATATATAAATCAAATACAAAAAGAGTGTTTTTAACTTTTGATGACGGACCATCAAGTGCTGTAACACCAGATATATTAGATGTTTTAAAAAATGAAAATATAAAAGCTACATTTTTTGTGTTAGGTACTATGGTAAAGTCAAATCCAGAAATAATAAAGAGGGAACGATTAGAAGGACATTATATTGCAAACCATGGTTATTCACACGTATACAAAAAAGTATATGAAAATGAAAACAAACCATTAGAAGAATATAAAAAGACAAATGATTTAATTCAAAAAGCCTTAAACGATAATAACTATCAGTCAAATGTTTTTAGATTTCCAGGTGGCTCTAATGGCGGCTATTATGATGATATAAAAACTAAAGCAAAACAAATTTTAAAGAAAAATGGCGTTGCATATTTAGACTGGAATGCTTTAACAAACGACTCGGCAGGAGCAACTACAGAAGAAGAAATGCTTAAAAACTTAAAATCAACCTCTAAAAATAAAAATAGTATTGTTGTATTAATGCATGATGCACCAAATAAAAAGCAAACTGCTAAAACTTTGCCTAAAATAATAAAATATTTTAGAGATAATGGCTATACTTTTCAAAATTTATATGATATTTTATAAAATATTAGGAGATAAAAATGTATGATGTTATTATAGTAGGAAGTGGTCCTGCAGGAATTACTGCTTCTATTTATGCTAAAAGAAGAAACTTATCTGTTCTTGTTATTTCAAAAAATGATAGTGCACTTAAAAAAACAGAAAAAATAGAAAACTATTATGGCTTTCCAAATGGAATAACGGGAAAAGATTTATATGAAAATGGTATAAAACAAGCACAAAATTTAAAAATAGAAATAATAGAAGATGAGGTAGTTTCTATTGAATATTTGAATAATTTTAAAGTAGAAACAGTAAACTCTAATTATGAAGCAAAATCAGTTATTTTATCAACAGGAACAAATAGAGCAGTGCCTAAAATTAATGGAATAAAAGAATTTGAAGGAAAAGGAATTAGCTATTGTGCGGTTTGTGATGCGTACTTTTTCAAAGGAAAAGATGTAGCAGTTTTAGGTAGTGGAAATTATGCAATACACGAATTAGAACAGCTAAAACCAATTGCAAAATCTGTTACAGTTTTAACTAATGGAGATAAAATTATAGAAAACAGAAGCATAGAAGCAAATGTAATAGAAAAGCCAATACGTAGCTTTAGAGGAGATAGCAAAATAGAAGAAATAGAATTTGTAGATAATACAAAAAAACAAATTAGTGGTGTTTTTATAGCACAAGGAACAGCAACAAGTAATGATTTAGCAAGAAAAATGGGTGCAAGAATAGAAAATAATTCAATTATAGTAAATGAAAATATGGAAACAACTGTGCCAAATCTATTTGCTTGTGGAGATTGTACAGGAGGGCTTTTGCAAATATCAAAAGCAATATATGAAGGGGCTATAGCAGGCTTATCAGTTTTAAAAAATATTACAACATAAGAATGTGAGCATGAAGCAAGTGGCTACTCTAAAATTAATTAGAACACGTCACATATTATTAAAATACGAGGAGGAAAATATTATGTCATTAGTAAATTTAAATAGTGAAAATTTTACAAAAGAGGTATTAGAAGAACAAAAACCAGTGCTTATTGATTTTTGGGCAGAATGGTGCGGACCATGTAGAATGATGGCTCCAGTAGTAGATGAAATAGCAGAAAGTATGCAAGATTCTGTAAAAGTATGCAAAGTAAATATTGACGAAAATCAAGAATTGGCAGAAAAATATGAAGTAATGAGTATACCAACTTTTATAGTTATAAAAAACGGAAAAGAAACAGGCAGAACTATAGGAGTTCAGCCAAAAGAACAACTATTAAAAATTCTATAAAGGAGAAAACGCCAATTTAAAATTGGCGTAAATTAGCAATATGAATAAAAAATGGGAAATATGCGAGAAAAATGATGAACAAATAAATAAAATAATTGAAGAAAATAATTTAAGTTTACTTCTTGCAAGTAGTTTATCTCAAAGGCGGAATTACAACAAAGCAAGAAGTACAAGCTTTTTTAAATCCTACAAGAAACGATTTTTACGATCCTTTTTTAATGCCAGATATGGAGGAAGCTGTAAATAGAATTTTAAAAGCAATAGAATTACAAGAAAAAGTAGTTATATATGGAGATTACGATGCAGATGGAATTACAAGTATAACAGTTCTAAAAAAATTCTTAGCAGAAAGAGGATTAGAAGTTGGGCAGTACATACCAAATAGATTAGATGAAGGCTATGGTCTAAACAAAAGTGCAATAGATTATATAAAATCTCAAGGCTATACATTAATGGTTACTGTAGATTGCGGAATCTCTGGAATAGATGAAATTGAATATGCTACTAATTTAGGAATAGAAGTAATTGTAACAGACCACCATGAACCAGGAGAAGAAATTCCAAAATGTTTAGCAGTAATAGACGCTAAAAGAAAAGATAATATATATCCATTTAATCAGCTTGCAGGAGTTGGAGTTGTATTTAAACTAATTCAGGCAATTTCTATTAAATTAAATTTAGATAATAAAGAATATTTAAAATATTTAGATATTGTTTGTGTTGGAACTATTTCAGATATTGTCCCTTTAATTAGTGAAAATAGAGTAATTGCAAAACTTGGCTTAAAACTAATTTCTGTTACAAAAAATATAGGGTTAAAAGAATTATTAAATTCTATAGGCTATAAGCAAATAGATTCAACAGCAATTTCTTTTGGAATAGCACCAAGAATTAATGCATGTGGAAGAATGGGAGAAGAAAAAGAGGCTTTAAAATTATTTTTAACTAATAATGAAGAAGAAGCAAAAGAAATTACCAAAAAATTAAATGAATATAATATAGAAAGACAAATAACAGAAAAACGTATATTTAGTGAAGCTGTAGAAGAAATAGAAAGCCAAAAAAATGAAAATTCATGCATAATTTTAGGAAAAGAAAATTGGCATCATGGAGTTATTGGAATAGTATCTTCTAAAGTTACAGAAATATATTTTAAACCAAGTATATTAATTTGTTTTGAAGGAAAAGAAGGAAAAGGCTCTGGAAGAAGTGTACCGGGGTTTGATTTACATGAAGCCTTAATGAATTGTAGTACATATGTAGAGAAGTTCGGCGGACATAGTATGGCAATAGGAATTACCGTAAAAAAGGAAAACTTTGAAAAATTTAGAAAAGAATTTGAAGAATATGCAAAAAATAGTCATGTTAGTGATATAATTCCAATTATTAAAATAGATAGAGAAATTGATTTAAAAAAAGTTAATATGCAAATTGTAGAAGACTTAAAATTATTAGAACCTTATGGTGAAGGAAATAGAGTTCCATTATTTCTAATTAAAGGTTTAAAAATACAAGCTATTCGTACTTTATCAGATGAAAAACATTTAAAATTAAAACTAGGACAAGATAGTTATATTATAGATGCCATAGGCTTTAATTTAGGAAGTTATGCAAGTAAGTTTCTAATTGGAGATAAAGTAGATATAGTAGGCTCTTTAGAAGTTAATAGCTTTAATGGAAACGATCAAATTCAAATTAATTTAAAAGATATTAGAAAATCAATAGATTAAGCATTTTAGGAGGTGAGCAATATGTCTCAAGTAAAAGAAATGACAATTGAAGACGTAATATCAACTAGCAAAAAAAATAATAGAAAATCAGATAGTAAGCTAATTAAAAAAGCTTATGAATATGCTAAAAAGTATCATGGAGATCAATTAAGAAAATCAGGGGAAGCATATATTGTTCATCCTTTGCAAGTTGCATATATATTATCAACTTTAGGCTTAGATGATAGCACAATTTGTGCAGCTTTATTACATGATACATTAGAAGATACAAATTTAAATAAAGAAGATTTAATACAAAACTTTGGAGAAGAAATTGCAGAATTAGTAGATGGAGTAACTAAACTTAGCAAATTAAAATATGCAAGTTCCGAAGAACAACAAGTTGAAAATTACAGAAAAATGTTCTTAGCAATGGGAAAAGACATTAGGGTTATATTAATTAAACTTGCAGATAGACTTCATAACATGAGAACATTAAAATATTTAACTAGAGATAGACAAATAGCAAATGCAAATGAAACTATGGATTTATATGCACCACTTGCAAACCGTTTAGGTATGTATTCTTTAAAATGGGAATTAGAAGATTTATCTTTTAAATATTTATATCCAGAAGAATATAGAGAACTAGTAGAAGGAATAGATCGTAAAAGAGAAGAACGTTTAAAATTTATAGATATGATTATGGATCAAATAAAACAAGCTGTAAAAAAAGAGCATATAGAAGCTGAAATTACAGGAAGGGCAAAACATTTATACAGTATTTATAGAAAAATGAAAAGAGATAATATTACATTAGACCAAGTATATGATCTTTTTGCATTAAGAGTTATTGTAAATTCAGTAAAAGATTGTTATGCAGTTTTAGGAATTGTACACGAACTATATAATCCAATGCCAGGCAGATTTAAAGATTATATATCAGTTCCAAAACCTAATATGTATCAATCATTACATACAACTTTAATTGGGCCAAAAGGAACGCCATTTGAAGTGCAAATTCGTACGTGGGACATGCACCGTATTGCAGAATATGGTATTGCTGCACACTGGGCATACAAAGAAGCTAGCTTTTTAGGAAATAAAAAAGCAAATGTAAAAGTAGAAGAAGATAAACTATCTTGGCTTCGTGAAACTTTGGAATGGCAAAAAGATATGCAAGATCCAGATGAATTTTTAAACACATTAAAAACGGAACTATTTGAAGATGAAGTTTATGTGTTTACACCAAAGGGAAAAATCATATCTTTAGCAAAAGGAAGCACGCCAATAGATTTTGCATATAATATACATGCTGAAATTGGAAATCACATGACTGGTGCAAAAATAAATAGCAAAATGATGCCAATAATTACTCCACTTAAAAATGGAGATATTGTAGAAATAATTACATCAGACAGCACTAAAGGACCAAGCCGTGACTGGCTTAAATTTGTAAAAACATCTACTGCAAAAAATAAAATATTAGCTTGGTTTAAGAAAAATGATAGAGAAGAAAACATAGTTAAGGGAAAAGACCTAATAGAAAAAGAAATTAGAAAAATTGGTATGACACATGCAGAGCTTGCTAAAACAGAATATATACAAGCAGCACTTGATAGATATAAATATGGTGAAGTAGAAGATATGTATGCAAGTGTTGGCTTTGGTGCTATTTCACCACGGAAAAATTGTAGCAAGAATGTTAGAAGAATATCGTAAAGAGCATCAAACAGAAAACTTAGAAGAAAAACTAGAAGAACTTTCAAAAGAAAAAATTATACAAAACAAGCCTTCTAAAAATGGTATAATAGTAAAAGGAATAGATAACTGCTTAGTAAAACTATCTAAATGCTGTAACCCAGTGCCAGGAGACGAAATAATAGGCTATATTACAAAAGGCAGAGGTGTATCTGTACATAGAAAAGACTGTGTAAATGTAAAAAACTTATTCTCAGAAGAAAACCGTATGATAGATGTATACTGGTTTGAAGCAGAAAAAACAAAATATAATGTAGACATTGAAATTTATGGAAATGAAAGAAATGGACTTCTTGCAGATATTATTAAAGAAATAGAAAGCACAAAAAGCAAATTATTAGCTGTAACTTCAAAAGCAAATAAAGAAAAAATATCTATTACAGAAGTAACAGTTCAAGTAGAAAACATAGACGAACTAAACAAAATACTAAAGCAAATAAGAAAAATAGACAGCGTTTACGAAGTTAAAAGGAAGAAATAGGGGACAGGTCCAACTGCTCGTTTTCAAGCACTTAGGGACAGCTCGAATTTACATAATCGCGGTTGGCCACGGTTAGAACGCTTGTTAAAGCAACAGTTTGCCTATATTGGAACACATATTAATAGAAGTAGTTAATTATATAATAAACGAAAGAAGATGAAATTAAATTGATACTAAAAGTATTAAAGTTAAACAATGGAATGATTAATGATAAGACAAATTGCTATATTGTTCAAGATGAAAATACCAAAGAAACAATGGTAATTGATCCAGCAGGAGAAGTAGAAAAAATAATAGAAATGCTAAATATTTTGCAAGCTAAATTAAAATATATTTATATAACTCATTGTCATGGAGATCACATTGGGGCATTAAAAGACTTAAAAGAGCAAAAAGGTGGAAAAATTTTAATTCATCGTTTTGATGCAGAAGGATTATATAATAATGAAATTAGTCTTACAGATTATATAGGAATTGAAGAAATACATTTAGAAGCGGATTCTAGAGTTGATGATGGAGATATTATTCACATTGGAAATATAGAATTTAAAATAATACACACACCAGGACATACTGCTGGAGGAAGCTGTTTGTATTGCTCACAAGAAAATTTACTTTTTTCAGGAGATACGCTATTTCATGGAGCATGGGGAAGAACAGACTTGCCAACAAGCAATTTTACAGATATAATAGATTCAATTACAAATAAGTTATTGGTACTTCCAGAAAATACTATAGTATATCCGGGACATGGAAAATCAACTATGATTAAAGAAGAAATTCCAATTTATTATGAACTAAAACCAAGACTTGATTAAAGAGGAGATGAATAAAATGAAAGTAGAACCAAGAACATTGCCAGGCTTTATGGAATTATTGCCAAACGAACAAATTTTATTTGAACAAATGAAACAAAAAATAGAAAAAACATATCAAAAATTTGGCTTTTTACCATTAGATACACCAGTTTTAGAACTTTCTGAAATATTACTTGCAAAAGCAGGTGGCGAAACAGAAAAACAAATATATCGTTTTCAAAAGGGAGATACAGATATTTCAATGAGGTTTGACTTAACTGTACCACTTGCAAAATATGTTGCAAAAAATTATGGAAATTTAAGCTTTCCTTTTAGAAGATATCAAATAGGAAAAGTGTATAGAGGTGAAAAGGCTCAAAAAGGTAGATTTCGTGAATTTTATCAATGCGATATAGACATTATTGGAGATGGTGAACTAGACATAATTAACGATGCTGAAATTCCAAGTGTAATATATAATATAATTAAAGAAATTGGATTTGATGATTTTACTATTTGCATTAACAATAGAAAAATTTTAAATGGACTATTTGAAAACATAAATCAAAAAGAAAATTCAGTAGAAATTATGCGCATTATTGATAAACTACAAAAAATTGAGGAAGAAAAAGTAAAAGAAGAGCTAAAAGAGCTTAATGTAGAAGAAAATTCAATATTAAAAATAATGGAATTTATTAAAATAGATGGAACTAATGACGAAAAACTAGAAAAATTGAAAAACTTAAATATTGAAAATGAAACTTTTAAACTAGGTGTAGAAGAATTAAGCCAAGTTGTAAAATACATTAGAATATTTGGCGTTCCAGATACAAACTTTAAAATAGATTTAACTATAGCAAGGGGATTAGATTACTACACAGGAACAGTATATGAAACATTTTTAAATGACTATAAAGAAATAGGAAGTGTTTGCTCTGGTGGAAGA
Source organism: uncultured Clostridia bacterium (assembly GCA_947625825.1). Classification (GTDB taxonomy): domain Bacteria; phylum Bacillota; class Clostridia; order TANB77; family CAG-508; genus CAG-273. Next base: position 15,006 of record CANQPV010000020.1, read on the forward strand.
TATGAAAATTTAGCAGAATATTATACAGATAAAAAACTTCCAGGAGTAGGAATTTCTATTGGATTAACAAGACTATTTTACAAATTAAATGAATTATCTTTAATGAGGGTAGAAAAGTATTCTATGGCAGATGTTTTAATTATTCCAATGTTAGAAGATTTAAGCAGGCCAATAGAATTAGCAAGTAAGCTAAGAGAAAAAGGAATAAATACAGAAATATATTTAAATAATAAAAAAGCAAAAACAAAATTTAAATATGCAGATAAATTAAAAATTCCTTATGTAATAGCAATTGGAGAAGATGAAATAAATTCTAATAAGTTAAATGTTAAAAACATGGAAACAGGAGCAGAAACTGCTACAAGCTTTGATGTAGACGAAATTATAAAAATTATTAAATAAGAAAATAACTTGCTACTGCAAGCTTTGATGCATATGAAATTATAAAAATTATTAAATCAAAAAAATAACTTGCTATTTAGCAAGTTGTTTTTTTGTATTTAAATAGGCCACTACTAAGAAAAAAAGTTAACTTATCATAAATTTCTTATAAAGATAATATAATACATATAGTAAACCTTTGGACAAAGGAGAAAATATTTATGATAAATATGGCAGTAATAAGCCTAAAAGATATTGCTAAATATTTAATAAAATTTATAATATTTATTGCTATAATAATTGGAACTTTTACGTATGCATCTAAATTAAAAAATAATGCAGGACAAATAGAAATTTTGCAAAAAAATACTTTTTTATCATGTCTTAATGTTACTATTCCAGGAGCTGCAAGCATAAATAATGAAAAAAAGGAAAAAACATTTATCAATATAGAAAGTCCACTTAAACTAGCCTTAGGAATAGAACTAGAAATGATGTCTTTTCTTTCTAATGAAGAAGAAAATAAAAATATTGCAAATAGTAATAATACAAAAGAAGAAACAAAAAACGAACAAGAAGAACCATTAGAACAAGCAAAAACAGGTTTAAAAACTGAAGTGCAGAGCTCAAACGTTCCAAATAAGTATACTGTACAATATAATGGAGTAAAAATAAAAAACGAAACAAAATATAAATTAACTAAAGAAATTTTAACACCCAATATAAATATAAAAACAGAAAATATTTTAATTTTTCATACACATGCATCAGAAAGCTACACATCTAGTGAAAAATATAAATACAAGCCAACAGGAAACTTTAGAACAACAGATAAAAACTATTCTGTTATAAGGGTAGGAAGAGAACTTGACAAACAGCTTAAAAGTTATGGCTATAAAGTTACACATAATGAAACCTTGCATGACTATCCATCTTATTCAGGTTCGTATGATAATTCTTTAAAAACTGTAAGCAATATATTAGAAAAAAATAAAGATACAGATATTGTAATAGACATACATAGGGATGCTATAGCAGATTCTAAATATGCTCCAACTGTTAAAATAGGAGATGATTATGCAGCACAATTAATGTTTGTAATAGGAAGCGATGGAGGCTCAACTAAGCATGAAAATTGGCAGGAAAATTTAAAATTTGCAGTAAAAATTCAGGAAAAAGCCAATGAATTATACCCAGGGCTATTTAAACCAATTATTTTACGAAATTCTAGTTATAATCAGGAACTAGCAAAGGCAGCAGTAATTATAGAAGTAGGAGCAACTGGAAACACCTTAGACCAAAGCATAACTAGCATGAAATATCTAGCAAAAGTAATAGATGAAGCAATTAAGTAGTTTACAAAATATAATAAATGTGATACAATTATTACGTTAACTTCTTTTTTTCCTGTTTTACAGGTTAATATATAGACAGCAAATGTAAAATAATTATTTTAAGGAGGAAATTATATGTTAATTTTGCTTTTAGTGGTGTCCTTTGTTATCATCGGAATAGGAATTGTTATGGTATTATTTACTGACTGTGATGAAGGTGGAATTAACACAATCATTGCAGGAGCTATACTTGCAGTAATTTTTTTGGGAATAATTTGTTTCAATGCGCCAAAAGTAGCTAGAGCAGATATTCTTGACGAAAAAATTGCAATGTATGAAGAAGAAAATCAAAAAATTGAGCAAGAAATCGATAGAATTGTCGAAGAATATCTAAAACACGAAAAAGACACATACACTGACTTAAAAGCAGAAGAAAGTCCAATTACATTAATTACTCTGTTTCCAGAGCTTAAAGCAGATGAACTTGTTCAGCAACAAATAGGAATATATGTTGCTAACAGAGAAGAAATTAAACAGCTTAAAGAAAGAAAAATAGACCTTAAGATCTGGAGATGGGCGCTATATTTTAAGTAAGCGGACTACAAACCTAGCATGCTATTTATTAAAATAGCATGCTAGGTTTATTCTTTTAAATAAAAGCAAGAATAATTTGACAAAAAATAAAATCTAAAAATTATAAAAAATACATTGAATAAAAGTAACACTTGATATAAAATTATAATAAATACAAAAGAGGAGGGAAAATAAATGATACA
>CANQPV010000021.1 GCA_947625825.1 uncultured Clostridia bacterium
TCTTTTTGAACTTGAATTAAGTTTGGCATTTCGATTGAATCGCCGATTTTTGCAAAAGTTTTACGAGAACATTTCTCGTGCTTAATTTCTTTTAACAAAAAAATCACCCCTAAAAAATATTAAGCAGAAATAAATATATATAATTTCAAATAAGAAGTCCCTCTTGTTTCTATTATTAGTTTACAAATTAAACATGCTTTCTGCTCTCAAAACACTTTAATCCGTAAATAAAAATAGGCAATTCCTCTTCTTATTTAAATTAACATAACTAGACCTTAAAAGACAACAAAAATACGGTTGGCATTTTTATTTAAACTGCCAACTGTTAGTTTTGCTGTTAATTTAAAATATTATAAAATAGCTTTTTTATTTTAATCACCCTATATATATTTTTTGATATATATTGATATAATTTTTGCCATTAAAACATATCTAATATAGTATAGCATGTTTTATTTAATAGTGTCAATGGTTTTTGAGGATTTTTTGAAATTATTTTGAGGTTTTTAAAAAAAATTATTTGATAATTTCTTTAAATTATTATGACCTGTCCCTAAGTGCTTAAAAACAAGCATTGGGACCTGTCCCCAATATTGACTTTATACTATTTTAATGATAGAATTTGAAAGTCAAAAAAATTAGAAAGGTTTAGAATATTATGAAACATATTATTAATTTTTTTAAAGGAATGATTATTGGAATTGCAAATGTAATTCCTGGTGTTAGCGGTGGTACTATGGCAGTATCAACTGGTATTTATGAAGAACTAATTCATACTATTAGTACGTTTTTTCACAATTTTAAAGAAACTTTTAAAAAGAATATGATGTTTTTAATTCCTATTGTTTTAGGTGCTGGAATTGGAATTATAGCATTTAGTAAATTGCTAAAGTTTACATTAGAAAATTATGCTATGCAAACTCAATTTGCATTTATTGGATTAATTTTAGGGAGCATTCCATTTGTTTTCAAAAAATCTGTTGAAAAAGGTTTTTCATGGAAATATTTAATTCCTGGAATTATAACTTTTACTATTGGAATTGTTTTAGCAGTTTTAGAAATGTTAGGTATTACTGGAAATGCCGTAGAAAGTTTTGATATTAATTTTATTAATGTTGTTTTACTTTTTATTTATGGGGTTATTTCTGCTGTATCAATGGTTGTACCTGGTATTAGTGGTTCATTTATTTTACTATTACTTGGCGCATATTCTGCTATAATAAGTGCTATTTCTAGTTTAAATATTTTAGTATTAATTCCATTTGGAATTGGTGTAGTAGTTGGTATATTACTTGCTTCTAAAATTATTAATTTTTTACTAGAGCATTTCTATGGTTATACATATTTTGCAATTATTGGATTTGTAATAGGTTCACTTCTTGCAATTTATCCTGGCTTTAGCTTTGACATTGCTGGAGCTATTTCTGTTATTTGCTTAGTGTTAGGATTTGTAGCTTCATTTTTTATTAGTAAGTATGTAAATAAGTAAGTGTAACAAAAGAGGGTTCACTTTGAACCCTCTTTTGTTATTAAATTCTTTCAAATTCTATAGTTACCTTAAATAAATCTCCATCTAAGTAAATATCAAATTTTCCTCCTTGAAGCTCAGTTAAACTTGATGCTATTGAAAGGCCTAGCCCGCTTCCTTCCGTATTCCTAGAAGCTTCTCCTCTTACAAATCTTTGCATTAGTTCATCTGCTGAAATATTTAGCTTATCTTGTGAAATATTTTTCATTTGAATTGTTACACTTTTTTTATGAGCTACAACATCTAAATAAACTCTGGTATTTTCCATTGCATATTTTGCTACATTTGAATAAATATTTTCTAACACTCTATACAAATACCTTCCATCTGCATTAATTACAACTGATTCTTCTGGAAGAGCCATAACTTCTTGTAGCCCTCGTTTTTTAAATCTATCTTCAAATTCTCCAGAAACTTGTTTTACTAGCTCTACAACATTTATTTGCTCCATTTTTAATTTAATGTTTCCAGATGATGCTTTTGATGCTTCAACTAAGTCTTCTGTTAGTCTTTTTAATCTTTGTGATTTATTATCTAGTATCATTAAATATTCTGTACATTTTTCATTTGGCATTTTTTCTTTTTTTAGTAAGTCTACATAGTTTATAATAGATGTAAGTGGTGTTTTAATATCATGTGATACATTTGTAATTAACTCTGTTTTTAATCGCTCACTTTTTAAGCTTTCATTTACTGCGTTAGATAATCCCCCTGCTATGTCTTGTATATAAATGCTAAGTTCTTTTAATACTCCTTTTTGTTCATTTGGGTTTAATTGTATATTTGTATTTCCTTCATATATACTTTTTAAGGCTTCACTTATTTTTTCAAACTCTCTTAGTTTGCAAAATAAATACCATAAACTTAAAAATCCAAGTGAAAGTAATAGCACGCTATACATAAATCTATGCCTTGTTTGCCACATTCTTGAAGTAAAGAAAAAGCCCAAAATACAAAATAGTCCATAATATAATATTAACTTGGTTGCAATATTTCTGTTATCTATTACAGATTTTACACCTTTTAATATTGAATAGCAGATTGTTGATTTTATTAATGTGTGTGATTTTATTCTTTTTACAATGGTTTCTAGCATTAAAATTAATGTTAAATATATTATAAGCATTCCTGTAGTAAAACCTATAGCAATAAATGATACAATATCGATTTGAACAGATAAAATTGCTGTAAAAGCTCCAATATGTATTAATATAATTCCTAGTATAAGTACAAAGCCAAGTTTCCATCTATCAAACCAATTTAAAGATATTTCTCCTTCATTTTTTGTTTTTCCTATTCCCTTTATAATTAATACTAAAGATGTTATTAAAACAATTAATGAAACTACTATTAATAACGGTGCTATTTTATATGTTTTTATTATAAAGTTATAAAATAGTTCATATACAAAAAAATCATCATTATATGGAAGTTTGTTTAGTAAAACTGTATATATTTCAAAATTATCATTTACACCATCTGAATTTGTAAATAATGATTCGTACCTAACTTCTTCCATGGTTAAATTACTAAAATTAGTATCTACTTTTCCATTGGTATAATTCCAGTACATAGAGTTTTCACTTAAGGCCCCTATAATTTCATCTATGGTATCTGTTTTCATGGTATGCTCTAAATTTGTTGTTGCAATTCCTGTCTTTTTATTTACAATTAAATATCTAAAGTTTCCATTAACATAGGTATTATAATAAATAGTGCCATCTTTTCCACCTATATTAGTACTTTGCTTATCTGTATAGCCACCTGAAAATTCATTTTCATTTATTAAATAATATTTTCTCGAAATATTATCTAAATAATCTTCTTTAAATGATTGTGTATCATAATAGCTATTTGCATATATAATGCTTCTATCTGTTTCTTCTACAAACATTATTGATATAATAGATGAAATTAATATAACTACAAAAATTGGAATTAAAATATAGGAAATGTTTTTTAAAATTTTTGGCATACATATTAATTTTTTCTTCATTTTTACCTCCTATTTTATTTCGTTTTTCAATATGTAGATTTAATTAATTTTTCTCGTTTAAGTTTTCTATTTTATAGCCAATTCCCCATATTACTTTTAAATATTTAGGTTCTTTTGGGTTTATTTCTATTTTTTCTCTTATGTGTCTTATATGTACTGCAATAATGTTTTCTGCCCCATAGCTTTCTTCTTCCCATACATTTTCATAAATTTGCTCTATGGAATATACAATTCCTTTGTTTTTAGTTAAAAATTTCAAAATATTGTATTCTGTTGGAGTTAACTTTACTTCTTTTCCTTCTACAATTACTTGTTTTGTATTATCATTTATTATTAAATCTCCTGAGCTATAAATGCCATCTTCTTCTTGCATTTTATCTGCAATGGATCCTAAGTGAGTGTATCTACGTATTTGTGAATTTACTCTTGCAATTAGTTCTAATGGGTTAAATGGTTTTGTAATGTAATCATCTGCACCATTGTTAAGTCCTGCAATTTTATCATAGTCTTCAGATTTTGCAGATAGCATAATTATAGGAATTGCTTTGTTTTTACGAATTAAATTAGCTGTACTAATTCCATCTAATTTTGGCATCATTATATCTAATAAAATTAAGTGTATGTCTTGATTACTTTCTACTATTTTAAGAGCTTCTACTCCGTTATAAGCCCTTAAAATGTTATAACCCTCTTTTCCTAAATAAATTTCAACTGCTTTTACAATTTCTTTGTCATCATCTACTACTAAAATATTATACATTTGTTTTTCCCCTTTGCATTTAGTGTTTTTAATTATAACATAAAGTATTTCAACTGTTTATAGTATACCATGAATTTCTTAAGAAAAAAGAGTTTAAATTATTAATGTTTTATTAAGGAATATTTTGGGCTTAAAAAATGAGATATGTATGTTAAACATATCTCACCGCTGTGGCTACTCTATTTACACACCTTTTAAGCTGTTTTTATAATCTACATATTCTTCTAATAGTAGTTTTATAACTGTAAATACTGGCACTGCTAAGAACATTCCAAGTATTCCAAAATATGCACCACCAATGGTTACTGAAAATATTACTAATAATGGGCTAATTGATAGTGAATTTCCTATAATTTTTGGATTAATAATATTTGCATCAATTTGTTGTAAAATAATAACTACTATTGCCATTAAAATAGCTTGTCCTAGACCTCCTGTAAATAGCGTAACAATTATGGCAATAATTACTGCTATAATTGCTCCAAAATATGGTATTAGGTTAAATAATCCTATTATAAAGCCAAGTAATACTGCATATTTTACTCCAATAATAGACATTGCAACAGATGTTAATATTCCTACAATAACTGCATCTAATACTTGTCCTGAAAGGAATTTAAAAAATACTTCATTTGATTTATTAAAATATCTACTTACCATAGTATATGTATCTTTTGCAAATACAGCATTTGCAAATCTTCTTAAGAATTTTAAAATTTCAGCTCTTTCTGCTAATAAATATACAGATACTACAAATGATACAAATACATCAAATATTCCTGTTACTGCACTAATTGCACCTTTTACATATTGAACTATGCTTTCTATATTTAAAAATTCATGTAAATCTATTTCACTAAATTTTTGTGCTAGTTTCATAATTGTTTCGCTTTTTAAAAATGAATCTTCTGGTAGCTTTTCTAGTGCACTTATTGTATTATTATAATAAGTTCCAAAGTTATTTACAAGATCAGTAATGCTTTTTAAAATATTTGGAATTACAAATGTTAAGGTAAGCACAATAATTAAAACTGCAATAATATAAACTGTAACAATAGATAAAATTCTTGCTTTTTTAGAAATAATCTTTGGCTTTTTTATAGATTTATAGCACCTTTCTAGTCCTCTACAAGGAATATAAAATAAATATGCAATTAATATTCCTATAATAAATGGCATTAAAATATGAAATAGTCCACTAAGCCAAGCCCCTATTGGTCCTATATTATCTAAAAGTTTATATACTGCAATAATTGCTACTCCTAAAATGAACCAATAAAGCCATTTAGTTAAATTTTTTTTCTTTTCTTCCATAATATGTATCCTCCTTCTTTAGACCTGTCCCAAAATGCTTAAAAACAAGCAACGGGACCTGTCCCCAATACCAATCCAACTGGGCAGTGGTCACTACCCATTACTTCTGAGTAAATTGTACTTTCTTTAATTTGTTTTTCTATTGATTTAGATACTATAAAGTAATCTATTCTCCAGCCTACATTTTTTTCTCTTGCATGAAACATGTATGACCACCATGTATAAGAGTTTTCTTTTTCTGGATATAAATATCTAAAGCTATCTGTAAAGCCTGAGTCTAAAAGCTTAGTCATTTTTCCTCTTTCTTCATCTGTAAATCCTGCACTATGATGGTTTGTTGCTGGATTTTTTAAGTCTATTTCTTTATGGGCTACATTAAAGTCCCCACAATAAATAACTGGTTTTATTTTATCTAATTTTAATAAATAGTTCCTAATTTCGTCTTCCCAAATCATTCTGTAATCTAGTCTTTCTAATTCTCTTTTAGAGTTTGGAGTATAACAATTAACTAAATAAAAGTCTTCAAATTCTAGGGTGATTACTCTTCCTTCGTTATCATGTTCTTCTATTCCTATTCCATAGCTTACTTTAATTGGCTTTTTCTTTGTAAATACTGCTGTTCCTGAGTAGCCTTTTTTTAATGCACTATTCCAGTAGCTATTATAGTCTTTAAAAAGATTAGAAATTTCTATATCAATTTGATCCTCTTGCATTTTTGTTTCTTGAATGCAAAAAATATCTGCATCTATTTGCTTAAAAAATTCTTTAAAGCCTTTGCCCATTGCTGCTCTTAGTCCATTTACATTCCATGAAATTAACTTCATATAGCTTCTCCCTTTTATACTTTTATATTTATAATTTTAGATAATATATCACATTATTTATAAATTTTCAATGGTAGATAAAATTTACATAATTTGACTTTTAAGTAGATATTTAGTATAATATACTCATATCTAAGTTTTATCCCTTAGGCAAAGTATATGATGTCGGACATATACAGGCGGCTTAGTTAAATATCAACATCTTTAATAAGAAAGGGAAGTTAGAAATGGTCAAAATATTTGGATTAGCGCCAGAGCAATTTCTTCTAATAGCTTTGTTGGTAATATTATTAGTTGCTTTTATTATGTTTCTTCTTCCTCGTAAGAAAAGAAATAATAAAAGCTCCGAATATGTCCATGAAGCAGGCAGTAATGAAACAACTGACAAGGATGATAGTGAAGGCTTTTATAGTTTCAAAGTTACCATCTTTGACAGCACCGGCAACGTTATCAAAGAAGAAGAAATAAAATGCCAAGACTACGAATACGATGAAGATAGCTACGTTTTCTATTTCTTAGACGAAAACGAGAAAAACCATTACATCTATGTTAAAGGTAATTTTATCGTTCACGTAGACGAGCTTTAAAGCCTATTTATCCGACACAAAAAGCAGCCAAAAACGGCTGCTTTTTTGTTAATATATAACATATGTTTTAAATACGACAAAGTGTCGCTTGAACTAACGTCCTAACTGCGACACTTTTAATTTACATTGCGTTAAAATATACGTTTCCACCTATGTTTACACCACTTGCATATCCTGCTGCTCTAAATGATAGGTAGTTGTGGTTTCTTTTTCCATTTAATGCATCTATAACTGCTCTTTTAACATAAGATGCATAATTTCCATTTAGTCTTCTTCTCCAGTAGTTATCTATTGAATAACAGAATTGACCTTTTGCTTTGTATTGGCTTAATGGGTCTGTACCATTGTAGCTCCATCTGCTACTTTCTGCCCTGTTACATGCACATGTTATAACAGCTAATGCTCCTTCATAACTTGAAGAACATTCTTGGGCAGTAATTGCACATAATAAGTCTAATTCTGATTCTGAGTAGCTCCATTTTCCTGCATATCTAGTTGTTGTACTACTTCTTGAAACAACTTGTTGCTTATCTCTAACTTCTACAATTTTATTTACTGGTTCTCTAATTATTTTAGAAGAAATTTCTTTCTTTTCTATTTCTTTTTCATTTTGATATTTTACTTTGTAAGTAACTTCTTTTAAACCATCTACACCATATTGAACTATTTTATCTTGCTTTGCTCCTGAAGTTGCCACATTTTTTGTAATAGTTTCATAAGGTATTTTTACTTTTTCTACTACTATTTTTTCTATAATAGTGTTATAAGTTTCTAATATTTTATCTACTGTAACTTCTTTAGAAGTTTCTATTACTTCTGGAAGTTCTATTTCTTCTTCTGTGATTTTTGAAATCTTAATTGTATTATTATCTGGTAACTCTGATGTTAGATCTGGAGTTACTTTTTCATCTTCTAATAATATAATATGATTTTCATCAAGTACCTCTGAGACCTTTTTCTTGTTAGTTAATACATTCATTTCGTATCCACTTGCAAGAATAATTTTAACATTATTTATTTTAATGTTTGTAGCTCTAACAGCTACTGTCATAATGAAAATAAATAAAATGCTAATTGAAATGATCTTTTTCAGCGATATTGACGCTTTATCATCATTTTTCATATTAAATTTGTTCCCTCCTTTAAAAGCAACAATTATATTATACCATTTTTTAGATAATTTGTCAAATTTTATGATATTTTTGCAAGTCTTAGAAACGTGCGAGTTATAAGATATAATAACGTTTTAAAGAGTTTAAGTATACTATATTATATGCCAGCTTGTACCAAAATATGAAAATTTTTCATAAAAATGTAATTTGTTTTAATATAAAATGTAATTTTTAACATATAATAAATTATAGCTATAATATTTTTTAAATTTATTGTTTTTTGTATTTTTTTGTGATATTATAAAATTAATATTTTAATATTATAAATTTTTATATAAATGAATAAAAATTCATTTATAAGATAAGGAGAAAAATTATGTGGTGGATTATTTTAGCAATAGTTGTAGTAATTATTTTAGCTGTTATTGGTTTATATAATAGCTTAGTAACACTAAGACAACGTGTAAAAAATGCTTGGAGTCAAATTGATGTTCAATTACAAAGAAGGTTTGATTTAATTCCTAATTTAGTAGAGTGTGTAAAAGGTTATATGGCACATGAGCAAGACACTTTAGCAAAAGTTACAGAATTACGTACTTCATGGGCAAATGCAAAAACTGTTGAAGAAAAAGCTAATTTAGATAACCAATTATCTGGTGCATTAAAAACAATTATGGCTGTTTCAGAAAATTATCCAGATTTAAAAGCTAACCAAAACTTTTCTGAATTACAAGAAGAATTAAGAAATACTGAAAATAAAATTTCTTACTCTAGACAATTTTACAATGATAGTGTTACTAGATATAACACAAAAATAGAATTATTCCCTTCTAGCATTATTGCTTCAATGTTTCATTTTACACCAGAGACTTTATTTGTAGCAGAAAGTGACGAAGCTAGAAAAAATGTAAAAGTTGATTTTGGTAAATAATTTTATTTAAAATAATATGCTTATCGTAAATTTTTTATTTTCGAAAAGCATATTATTTGTTTAAATTTATAGAATTATTATTTAAAAAAGGTGATTTAATATGTACGAAGATATTAGAAGAAATAAAATAAAAACTGGTTTTATAATTGCAATTTTTATTTTAGTAATCACATTAATTGTATATTATGTTTGTATGGCATTTGATTTAGGAGAAGTTTCAATTTTAATTGCTTTAACTTTTTCTATATTATCTGCTTGGAGTTCTTACTATTATAGTGATAAAATTATTTTATCTTTAAATAAGGCACGTCCTGCAACACATGAGGAAGATCAAAAGTTAGTAAACATTTTAGATGCTTTAATGGTTTCTTCTGGCCTTGAATATAGACCTAGATTATATGTTGTAGAAGATGACCAACCAAATGCTTTTGCTACTGGTAGAAATCCTAAAAATGCTGTTGTATGTGTTACAACAGGATTGCTTGAAAAGTTAGATTATTACGAACTAGAAGGTGTAGTTGCACACGAACTTTCACATATAAAAAATTATGATATTCGTTTGTCTGCAATTGTAACCGTTATGGTAGGATTAATTGTAATGCTTTCTGACTGGGTTTCTAGAATGATTTTCTGGGGCGGCGGTAGAGATGATGATGATAATAAGCGGAAACCCAATTTTAATGATTTTGGGCTTAATTGCAGTTATTATAGCTCCATTATTTGGTGAATTAATGAAACTTGCTATTTCTAGAAAAAGAGAATTTCTAGCTGATGCTACAGCAGTAGAATTTACTCGTAATCCGGATGGACTTATTTCTGCCCTTCAAAAGTTAGAAGATGATACAAATCAGTTAAAAACTGCTAATAATTCTACAGCACATATGTATATAATTAGTCCTTTTAAAACAAATTTAAAAGGCAAAAAGAAAAGTAATATTTGGTCTACTCACCCTTCTACAGAAGCTAGAATTGAGGCTTTAAGAAATTTGAAATAGATAATTTTTGACCTGTCCCTAAGTGCTTAAAAGCAAGCAATTGGACCTGTCCCCAATATTGTTTCTGCATTTTTGTAAGTAATTTTTGCAATTTCTTCTACAGATAGCCCCTTTACCATAGCTATTTTTTCTGCTATGTATATTATGTTAGAGGAGTCATTTCTAGTTCCACGTTTTGGCTCTGGCGCGAGGTATGGGCTATCTGTTTCTATTAAAATTTTATCTAATGGAACAGCATTTATTGCGTCTACCGCATTTTTAGAGTTTTTAAATGTAATAGGTCCTGCAAATGAAATATAAAAACCTAATTTTAATCCTTCTTTAATTAAATCTAAATTTAATGGGCAACAATGAAATACTCCTTTATTAGTAACAGGATTAGTTTTTAGTATTTCTAATGTGTCAAAAATAGCATCTCTTGTATGAATTACTATTGGTAGATTTAACTTATTTGCAAGTTCTATTTGTTTTTTAAAAACTATTTTTTGATTTTCTTTATTTTCTTTGTTCCAATAATAATCTAAACCAATTTCCCCTATTGCTACTACTTTTTTATTTTTAGCAAGTGCTTCAATTTGGTTTAATTGTAATTCTAGGTTTTGACTCATATTTTCTTCTATATCTGAAATATCATTAGGAGAAATTCCACAAGTAGCATAAACAAAATCATGTGTATTTGCAATTTCTACTGCTTTTTTTGAAGAAGCTAAATTATAACCTGCACAAACTAACTTTTTAACACTGCTAGCGTTATAAACTTGCTTTAATACTTCTTCTTTATCTTCATTAAATTTTTCATCATTATAATGAGCATGAGAATCAAAAAGCTCCATTATTTTTCTCCTTTTAATTGACATATAAAAATTTTTTTAGTATAATATAGTTAGAAAATGAGAAACCACAAAAGTGGTTGCTAGATTTATATGTAAAAAAACACATCCAATCAAGCGCAGATGTGTTTTTTTATTGGTTTATTTTCTTTTGCTTAAAATTATTGCTAACGCTATAATTAAGGCAAAAGCTATGATAGTTATTGTTAATAATGAAAAGAATAATATGTAAATAATTGTTATTAAGCATGATTCTACCATAAGCCTCACCTCCTTATTGGAGGCAACCACATCTGTTTTTCCCATTTTCTATAATAAATACTATATATTAAATTATATTAAAAATCAAGTATTTATAAGTAAGTTTTTACTTTTAGCTTTCAAATAGTACTGTAAAACTTGCTACAGCATAATCTTTTAAGTGTGAAAGGCTTAAGTCCATATCTATAATTCCAGTTATATTTAGTTTTTCTAAACTAACAATTGGCTTACCGCTTTCTTCGTTTTTTATTTCTATTTTTTTTAAAATATCATCTTCATTAGTAGAAATTTTAGAAGATATTGCTTTAAAAACAGCTTCTTTAGCAGCAAACCTAGCTGCATAGTGCTGATATTTCATTTTTTTAGTATTTTCGCAATAGTCTATTTCATTTTTAGTATATACATTTTTTAAAAATGCTTCTCCCTGCTTTTCTATTGCTTCTTTTATTCTTTCTACTTCTATAATATCTACTCCTGTTTGAATTTTCATTAATAAACTCTCTTTCATAAGTTTTTAAAAATTATACACATATTAATAATATTTAATATTAACAGTATAACTATTATTGCAATAATGTATTTATTGTGCTTTTTTACTTTTTTTACTTCATATTGTTCATACAATAAATCATATTTATCTTTTAATTCTTTAAAAATATCATCTATGTTTTGTGCTTTTTTATTATATTTTTCTAATATAACGCCTTTTTCATCATTTGTTACTTCATAAGCCCAATTTGTTTTAACAAAATTTAAAAATTCTTCATGCTCTTTTAAAATTTTTTTAGTATTCGAAATTTTAAAATTTAATTTTTTTAAGTATATTTTTTGATATAAGTCATATAAAAAGTGATAAAGCCACTCATTCTCATATTTAAATAGCAAACTTGTATAATTTTTTATATTAGATTCTGAAGTCATTAGTACAGTGTTATTGCTAGAAAAACCATAATATAAATATTTTTCTTTATATATTGATTTTTCTTCAGATGTAATATCATCTATTTGTTCTACAGCAGGAAGTATATAACGATATTTTTCAAATTCTTTTTCAAGTGCAATTAAATCTGTACTTTCATTCCAACTATTTTGCTCTAAACAAACATAGCTGTATGTAATTAGTCTTTCTGTATCTACATTTACTTGTTTTGTAAGCAAATTAGGGCCTGCAATTTGTTTTAAAAATTCTTCAAAGTTTTGCATATTGTTTAATTTTTGTGTTTGAATTTTTATATTATCGTATTCTTTTTGATGTCCCCTTTTTGAATTAATGTCTCTAAATTTATAATTAAAATTTAAAACATCTGAAAAACTTTCTGTAGAGTTTAGAACTGTTTTCATTAATAAAAAACAAATTCCTGTAGAGAAACAAACGATTTCTACTTTTGATATGTCAAAAAATATTCCGTTTTCTTCTCCTATTTTGGCTGGAATGTCTTCTTTTAAATTATATTCAAAAAATGTACAATACTTACTACTTAAAATATTTGCTTTCATTTTTGTGTCCATTTTTTCATAGCTTTTAAGCCCTTTTTGCCCTAAGTTTAATGTCCAAAAAAGCTTATTTTTTATGTCTGGTAAAAAGTAAGAGTCAATTTCTATATCTTTTTTTATATCAAATATTTTTAATTTACATTTTTCATTTTTTAAGAGACTATACAAGTAATTTGTATAGTCTTTTTTTTCTATTATATATGGATAAATAAAATATGTATATTGATACTTCGTCTTTAGTTCCATAGGGTTCTCCTTTTTTAATGTATAGGCTTGACCTGAAATGTATAGGTTTGACCTGTCCCTAAGTGCTTGAAAACAAGCAATGGGACCTGTCCCCTTAATCTGTGTAGTAATTTAAGTTTAAGTCTTCTCCTCTATGCCATTTGTTAATAAATTCTATTACATAGTTGTTTTCTAACTTATATGCTGGTGTTATTACTTCTTCTCCTTTTGAGTTAATGCAACCCCACATTCCGTTCTTTTTTACACTTGCATAACCAAATTCGTTTTGCTCTTTTGCATCATCGTAAATGTAGTCTACTACAACAACACCATCTTTATTAACATAGCCGTATTTTCCGTCTTTTTTGCTTAAGAATATTGTATTTGTAGTAAGTAATTCTATATTTGTTTTTTCTTCAAATTTAAAGTTATAATATTTATATTCTGATTCTGTTCTAATTTGCATATATCCATTTGTTAGATTTAATTCTGATAAAATTCCAGTTAGTTTTACTGTAAAGTCTTGTCCTATAAAACTAGATTCTGCTTGATTTTTTTTGCTAGCTTCGAAAAAGCCTGCTTCTTCTCTGTATATAAGTGTTTCATATTCTGGATTTAAAACATTTTCTCCATTTATATTTATAACACCATATTTGCCATTTTCCTTATAAATATAGTTATTATCAAATGCATAACTCATATCATCATATTTTATTGCTATTTTTTGCTCTCCATTTATTGTAAGAACACCGTATTTACCATTTTGTTTAATTAATACATTTTCTCCATTTATTGAAATAACATCACTAAATTTATTTTTTAAATATGTTGTTCCTTCTTTGTTTATTAGTTCCCAGTTACTTCCTTCTTTTGCAACATATAGGTCTGAACCATAGATTTGTTTAATGTCATCATATTTTATTTCTAATATTTCTGATTTGTCACGCCCAATAACGCCTTTTTTATTACTGCTATTTGTAACAATATAACCATTTTCAAATTTTTCAGATATTGGTTTAATTTCCTTATAGCTATTTTCTATAATAGTTGAACCTATGTTGTCTACTAAGCCTAGCTTTCCATCTTTTTTAGTTACAAAACTTTTTCCAACACCTTTTAAGGCTTCTATAGATTCATATTCACAATTTAAAAGTTCCGCTCCCTTGTAATCCACTAAACCATATTTGCCATTACTTTTAACTAATAATACGTCAGTTTCATAAGATAAATTATTACCGTTATCGTAATTTTCTAATGCTATAACTTCATCATAACCTGTAATTATTTCTTCGCCTTTGCTATTTAATACTTTTGTTTTGTATATATTTTTGCTATAGTCTACATCATAAGTACATAAGAATACATCTTTTTGATTATTTGGAATTATAATTGTTTCATCATATTCTGGTTTTATAATTATTTCTCCTTTTGAGTTTATAACTCCCCATTTTCCATTTGTATATACTGAATAGTATGCATTTGCTACTGTTTTTTCATTTGTTTTATTTCCGCTAAACATTTTTTTAATGCTACTTATTGCCATAATTATTACAATAAATGCAATAATAACTGCTATGACTTTTTTAATGTTTAGCTTTGGCTCTGAGCCCTGGTATCTTCTTCCTCTATTATTACTCATGAACTACCTCCAAATTAATAGCTAAATTTGATTTGCTATAGGTTTAAACAAAATACAAAAATATGATATAGTATTAGCTATTTTTTCTAGCTATACTATATCATATTTATACATATTATGACAAGAATTTTGTTTATATTTATTTGATTTTTTAATATATATAAACTTTAATACAAAAAACTAATCTTAAACTTTTTTATTTATTTTAAAAGCAATTACTGTCATGTCGTCTTTTTGCATTCCAAATTCATTATCTATTGCTTCATTTAAAATCATGTTTGCAATTTGTTTTGGATCATCTGCTTTAATATCTTCTAATAAATATTTTACCCAAAGCTCTTTATTTATATATTCTGAGTTTGATTCTATAATGCCATCTGTGCACATTACTAGAATGTCTCCGTCTTGAAGGTCATAATCATATACAACTAAGTCTGCATTTTCTAATATTCCAGTAGGTAAGCTTAAAGATTTTAAAAGCTGCACTTCGTTATTTCTTTTTATATATGTTGGGCATGCTCCATTTTTTATAAATTCCATATTTCCTGCATATAAATCTAATATTTGAATATCTAATGTTGCATACATATCTTCTTTTGTATTTGCTATTAATGTTGAGTTTATAAGGTTTAAAGATACTTCTTTATCAAAACCTGCTTTTAATAATCTTTCTAACATTTTAATTGCTATTTTGCTACTTTTCATGGCTTCTGGACCTGAGCCCATTCCATCACTAATAGCAAGCAAATATTTTCCGTCTTCTAGTTTTGTTTCTACATGGCTATCTCCAGATACTGATGAACCCTGTTTTGTGCTAAATGCTACCCCTACTTGTAATTTGTAATTATCTTGTGAGTAGTATGTAAATTTACAAGCTGCTTTTTCTTCTCTTAAGCCACATTCTTGACCTTGTATAATAAATTTATGCTGTAATATTTTTTCTAAAATTTTTGCTATTTTTTTAATGTTACATTTTTTTCCGTCTATATCATCACATAAATTAGTATATACTTCTATAAAATATCTTCCAGAGTTATTTTGTTTTATTTTTATATTATTTACTGCGATTTCTTTTTGTTCTAATAATGCCATTATTTCTTTTTTCTTATCTTCAAATTGGTTTTTTTCTTCATTTTGCATTTCTTTTGCCATAGATGATATTGCTTTAGATACCCCATCTAATTGTGATGATACGCTCTTTTTATTTTCTTCCATTTTTTTCTTCCAAATAAAATTCATTTTGCTAATACGGTAAGAATAATTTATGGCTTTTATCATTTTAGAAACATCATTTTGAACTTGTTCATCTTTTTCTTTAAAGCCTATAATATAATGATTTTTTTCTTCAAATATATTTACTAGTTCTTTTTCTGTTATTATTTCTTGTTTCAATAAATGACTAAATATATTATCTACTATTTCATCTCTATTTTCTAAAATGTCTTCATATAATATGTTGTTTTCTAATTCTTCTAAGTTAATTTCTAATTCCTCTCTAAATATTTGCTCATTTGATAGTTCTTGCTCTTTTAAATCTTTTTCATCTAAAATAGTACTTGCCGCTTCTTCATAACTTTTAGCTAGGTCGCTAATTGTTTCTGACATACTGTTTAGTTTTAGTATTGTATCTTGATTTTCGCTTAAAGTTCTAGTTGTAGTTTCTGGAAGTAGCTTATTTTTTCCGTATAAATCTTCAATATTTATTTCGAATTTTTTTGGAACTGCAAGCAAGCCTAAAAATGCAATTAATATTTCTTGGAACATTATAACTGGAACTGTGTTTCCATTAGATACATAGCTTAACAATATATTGCCTAATATAAAGCCTACTACAACTCCTATTTTTCCTAATTTATAAAATAGACCTGCAAGCATTCCTGAAATTGCATATGCTGCTATCATCACTGGATCACCATTTTGTATTATTCCTAAAACTACTCCTATGGTAATTCCGCCTGTGGCTCCCACTAGCATGCCATTTTTCCATCCCAATATTAATACTAATAATATGCATAAAATATTTCTTATGCTAAACCCAAAAATAGTAAGATTTCCTAATGCACAAATTGAAATTGCTAATAATAAGCTAGTTCCCATTACTTCTTCTATAGAATATGCTTTTTTAGTTTTAAATTCTTCAAGCATAAATATTGAGTTTGCAAATATTTTATAAAATACATAAGATGAAATTGCAAGCATTATACTTGTTAATAAGTCATAAATATAAAAACTTCTAAAGAACATTGGCACTATTTGTGTAATAAGCACCGCTAAAAATAAGTGCATACCTAATCTTCTTTGTTCATTTACGTTTTCTATTTCTTTTGGTCTTTTTAATAGTACAAATACAAAGAATACTAAAGTTGTTAGAAAATATATTAAAAGACTATTTGCACCAAATGAAATAAAAGTTCCAATTAAGGTTAAAATATATGTAACACCTATTGATTTATAGTTGCTAAGCATTGCAGCTAAAAAGCTTATTGCAAATGGGCTAATACTTAATAGCATATTTTCGCTTTGAAAACCTACCATAGATACTGCAAATGCCACAATAAAAAGGGCTACATTTTGCAAACTAAATAAACCTTTTAAAATTTCTTTAACAGGTATTTTTTGCTTTATTGTTTGCTCTTCATCATTTTGTTCTTGTATATTTTTTTGTATATTTTGAAACACTTTGTGACCACCTCTACTTTTTTAATTTGCTTTTTATTTTAGTACAAGCTGTTTAAAATGTTTGTCATTTTATATACACAAATTAAAAAAGTTTTCTTTTTATTTTGCCATCTTTTGTGTTTATTTTACTTTTTATACTTTTTTCTGTTTATTATTTTATCGTAAAATGTTTAAAAATACAAGGTTTTATCAATATTTTGCATACAAAAATTCCAGTTCATTTTTGAACTGAACCCAAAAAGTTAGACACTTTTTTGATTAAGTTTATATTAGGCTACTTTTAAGGAGTGAATTCTG
>CANQPV010000022.1 GCA_947625825.1 uncultured Clostridia bacterium
TCAAATAATAATGAGCAAACAAATTTAAATGAAAAAACTCAAACACAAGTGCTCCAAGAAAATAAAAATATAGCTTGGAGAATTCAAATACCAAAAATTGATTTAGATGTACATATTTCAGAAGGAATTTCATCATCAGTGTTATTAACATCAGTAGGACATTTTGAACAAACTAGCAAATGGCAAGGAAATGTATGTTTAGCAGCACACAATAGAGGTTATAAATGTAATTTCTTTCAAAATATAAAAGATTTACAAATAGGAGATGAAATAATTTATAAAACAGCAAATAACAAAAAGGTTTACAAAGTGCAAACAAATAAAGTTATTTCAGAAACAGACTGGAGTTATTTGCAAAGCACAAAAGATAATCGTATTACGTTAATTACATGCGAAGAAAACAGAAAGGATTGCAGGAGATGCGTGCAAGCAATAGAAATTGCAAATTATAAAATAAAAAAATAAAAAAGAAAGAATATGTTTATAAAATTCATATTATACGAGGAAAAATAAAATGTTTAAATTAAAAAAAATAATATACATACTAATGATAATAATTATGGTTTTAACTAGCTTTTCAGTTTGCTTTACCCAAAATAAAGTAACAGCAGCTGTAGCTTTAAATGAAGAGATTAATTTAAAATCTGAGGGAAATCTCGAACGTTGCAAATATGAAGGAGAGCCAATACTGGTAGAAGTTGTTTACTACGAAAAAGACGGAAAAAAGTATCCAGCTTATGGATTAGACAGAACAAAAATTAGTGTAACTGCTGATGATCCATATTCTGTAAACGTTGATAGCTTAATAACAAATCAAAGAGTTTGGAGAGCAATTATTAATGGATATCCATTTAAAACACCACGAGAATTAGGCTGTGGCAGAATGGAAGCATATTTTGCAACAAAAATAGCAGTGTATGATGCTTTTTATAATTTTGACTTAGATAAATTCACAGAAAATGTTATAGGAGATGGTAGTAATACAGAAACAATACAAGCTATAAAAAATATTATACAAGCAGCAAGAAATCCAGAGCAAACAAAAATAGTAGCTAAATTAAATATAAAAGAAGAAAATAAAGACTGGCAAGTAGATAGTTTAAACAATAATTATGTTAGCAAAACTTATACAGTAACTGCTTCAGCTCCAAATGAAAATTATAAAGTTTCTATTACTGGTAAAAATATTAAAACATTTAAAATAACAGACCTAAACAACAACTCAAAAACAACATTTTCTCCAAATGAGAAGTTTAAAATTTTATTACCAATTGCAGATTTGCAAACTTCAGGAGAATTTAATATTAATCTTACTTCTTCTTTAAAAACATACCCTATTTATCATGCAAAAAGTTCAAATAATTCATATGAAGATTTTGCACTTACAGTAGGTGAGTATGAAACGGTAAACACTAGTTACAAACAAACTTATGAAAAAAATAAAACAAAAATAAAAATATTAAAACAAGATGGAGATACAGGTAATCCTTTGCAAGATGCAGTTTTTAACTTATTAGACCAAAACAGATCAATAATTTATTCAGATTTAACAACAAATGAAAAAGGAATTATAGAAATACCATATCTTATGCCTGGATTATATTATTTGGAGGAAGCAATTGCTCCAAATGGATATTATGGATATGAACAATTAATTGAAATAAATATTAATCTACAAGATGAAGTAGAAATTACAGTAGATAATTTTAAAGAAGAAGGAGAAAAGCAGGTTCCTAAAGAGCCTAATAAAAAGCATTATACACCTACTAAGAAACTACCTACAACAGGATGTTAAAATAATAAAATTAGAATTGTAAAATATTGGTACATTTATTGACATACAAGCTTATAGCATATATAATTAATGCTATATGATAGGTTATAAAACGAAAGGAAAAATGTATGATCTCACAACTAATTTTTTTAGCAATTTTAATTCTACTTAATGCTTATTTTGCTGCAACAGAAATTGCTTTTATATCACTAAATGATGCTAAAATAGAAAAGCAAGCAAAAGAAGGAAGTAAAAAAGCAAAACAAATTCAAAAAATGCTAAAAAATCCAAGTAAATTTTTAGCAACTATACAAATAGGTATTACTCTAGCAGGTTTTCTATCAAGTGCTTTTGCGTCAGATGCTTTTGCAGATGACTTGGCTCCAATATTAAATAATTTAATGCCATTTTTAAGTATTTCTGTGTGGAGAAGTATTTCTATAATAATTATTACTTTAATACTTTCATTTTTTACACTTGTATTTGGAGAACTCGTTCCAAAAAGACTAGCTATGAAATATTATGAAAAAATTTCTTTTGGAACTATAGGAGCTATTAGAGCCATTTCTTTACTTACAGCTCCATTTGTGAAATTATTAACATATTCAACTAATATCATTTCTAAAATTTTTGGTGTAAGTGAGCAAGACGAAGAAGTTGTTACTGAAGAAGAAATAAAAATGATGGTAGATGAAGGCGAAGAAAAGGGTTCAATAGAAGAAACAGAAAAAGAATTAATAAATAACGTATTTGCTTTAAATGATATTGTTGCCTCAGAAATTATGACACATCGTACAGATATGTATGCTATTGAAATAAATCAAAATTTATATGAAATTTTAGACGAAATAGATGATTATAAATATAGTAGAATACCAGTATATGAGGAAACTGTAGATAACATTAAAGGAATTCTTTTCTTAAAAGATATTTTAAAATCTATTAGCTCAAATAAGAAAATAGAAATTAAAAATATAATTAGAGAGGCATATTTTGTACCAGAAACAAAGCCAATTGATGAGATTTTTAAAGAATTACAAACTAATAAAATGCAAATGGCAATAGTTGTAGATGAATATGGTGGAACATCTGGAATACTTACAATGGAAGATATTTTAGAAGAATTAGTAGGTAATATATTTGATGAATACGATGAAGTAGAAGTTGAATATAAGAAAATTGATAATAACACATATTTAGTAGAAGGAAATATTAGTTTATATGAATTAGAAAGAATATTAGATGTTAAAATTCCAGAAGGGGACTACGAAACATTATCCGGTTATTTAATAGAAAAATTAGGAAGACTGCCAGAGGAAAACGAAAAACCTACAATTGAAGATGAACAATTAACATACCATATTGAAGAGTATGAAGATAAAAGAATACAATGGGTTAAAATATGTAAAAATAGACAAGAACCAAAAAAAGAAATAGAAGAATAGTGAAAGGAAAATAAGGTTATGAAGGGAAAACTAAAATGGATTATTTTAATATTTGCTATTTTATTAATATCAGTAATAGTTAGTATTATAGTTGTAAATGAATTAAGTTTACAATATGAAATAGAAGAAATTAAAGAATATAATTATTTTTTACTTACACAAGATTCAAAATATGGTGTAATTGATAAAAGTGGAAATATAATTATTGAGCCAAAATATATAGCTATTCAAATTCCAAACCCTTCTAAACCAGTATTTATATGCATTAGTGGCTATGATGGACAAACTGAAAACTATATATCTGAAGTTTTTAATGAAAAGGGCCAAAAAATTTTTACAGATTATCAAAATGTACAAGCAATTACTATAGATACTAATATAGAATCAAACCCTTACGAAAAAAGCGTACTATTGTATCAAAAAGATGGAAAATATGGCTTAATTACTTTAGAAGAAAAAGTTATAACAAAGCCTATTTATGATGAAGTAAGTAGCATTAATTATAAAGAAGGAACATTTTTAGTTAAAAAAGATGGTAAAGCTGGCGTTATTAATATGAAAGGAAAAGTAATTATCAAAAATGAATATGAAACAATAACTTCTGATAATTACTATAACGAAACAACAAAAAATAAAACTACTGGCTTTATTGTAAGCAAGAAAACTGAAGATGGATTTAGATATGGTTATATTAATTATCGCGGACGCACAATTTTAAAAACAGAATATACAGAGTTAAAAAGAGTTACACAAATACCAGAAGAAAAAGATATTTATTTTATAGCATTTAAAAATGGACAAGCAGGTTTATTAAAAAATAAGCAAATAATTTTAAATCATGAATATCAAGAGATTTCATACTATGCGGTTAATGATATTTTCATTACAACTCGCAATGGAAAACAAGGAGTTGTTACAAGAAATGGTCAAACAATTTTACATTCAGAATATGATAGCATTTTGTTTGGCGGAATTTATTTAAATGCTATTAAAAACAATGAAACTTATGTATTTGATACACAGGGAAATAAAATAGAAACTAAAAATGTTAGCTTAACACAAACAGATAGTCCAAATTACTATATTGCAATAGACAAAAATGATATATATACTGTAATAAATGCAAATGGAGATATAATTATAGATGATAACTATACATATATAGGTTATTTACCAGGTAATTATTTTATAGTTTCTAAAGATGGAAAAAATGGAATTGTTGATCATACAGGTAAAATAGTATTAGAAATGAAATATACAAGTATTTTTAGATTCAACGATACAAACCTAATTCAAGCAGAAATTGCAGATACAAAAACTATTGAATTATATAATTTAAAAATTAGGCAAGTAGCTAAGATGGACGGAGCAATAATTAGGCAATATGAACCATCAACAATAAATCCTAATAAATATATTATGTTAGCTTCAGAAAATAACTTTTTATATTATGATGAAAATGGAAATAACTTAGATGCAAAAGATATTTTCTATAATAATAATCTTTTAGCAAAAAACATAGATGGCAAGTGGGTATTCGTTGATAAAGAAGGAAATATAAAATTACAAGATAACTATGAAATGATAACAGATTTTAACGAATATGGCTTTGCAGGTATAAAAGTTAATGGAAAATGGGGAACAATAAATCAAAATGGAGAAATAGTACAAGAACCAACTTATGAACTAGATTGGTATCAACCAAGCTTTTTAGGAAAATATTATCTTGTTGTTAATACATTCCATACAGAACCAAGATACAGTAGTGATGAAATATAAATAAATTAAAGGAAGTAATAAAATGTATAAGCAATTTGGAATAAGTCAAAATTTATTAGACTTAGCAGAAAAAGTAGAAAATAATATACAAGAAGAATTTAAAAAAGTAAATAAAACATGTGAATATAATAGCTTAAAAGTATTAAATGCTTTTCAAAAATATAATATTTCTGATATTCATTTTAATAGTACTACAGGATATGGTTATTCAGACATTGGAAGGGATACTATTGAAAAAGTATTTGCAGAGGTTTTAGATGCACAAGATAGTTTAGTAAGAAGTCAATTTATTTCTGGTACACATGCATTAACAGTTGCATTATTTGCATTTTTACGTCCAGGAGATACTTTTTTAAGTATTAGTGGTAAGCCATATGATACTCTAGATGAAGTAATTGGAATTGTAGATAATCCAAGTTCTTTAAAAGCACATAATGTAAAATATGAACAAATAGATATGCTAAAAGACGACTTTAACTATGAAGAAATTAAAAAAAGAGTAGAAAAAAATGATATAAAGTTAATTGAAATACAACGTTCTAGAGGATATAGCTTAAGAAAAAGTATTACATTAGATAAAATAGAAAAAGTAGTTAATATCATTAGAAGCATTAATAAAAATGCTATCATAATGGTAGATAATTGCTATGGCGAAATGGTAGAAACTATAGAGCCAACTAGCATAGGTGCAGATATTATAGTAGGCTCTTTAATAAAAAACTTAGGTGGTGGAATAGCACCAAATGGAGCATATATTGCAGGAAAAGAGGAACTAGTTAAATTAGCTGCTGAAAGATTAACTGCACCAGGACTTGGAAAAGAAGTAGGACCAACACTTGGAATAAATAAACAAATTTTGCAAGGTTTATATATGGCACCTAGTGTAGTAGCAAGTAGTTTAAAAACTGCTATATTTGCAAGTAAATTATTAGAAGAATTAGGCTATAGCTCTAGCCCAAAATACAACGAAAAAAGATCAGACATTGTACAAACCATTACTTTTAATAATGAACAAAAATTAATTAAATTTTGCCAAGGTATACAAATAGGTTCACCAATTGATAGCAATTCTATTCCAGAGCCATGGGACATGCCAGGTTATACAGATAAAGTTATAATGGCAGCAGGAGCTTTTACACAAGGTTCTTCAATAGAACTTTCATGTGATGCACCAATTAGACCTCCTTATACAGCTTTTCTTCAAGGTGGGCTTACTTATGAGTATGGAAAACTAGGAGTTCTTAAGGCAGTCCAAACCATGTCTCAAGTTTGAAAAATAATCAGCATCTTGCTTCGTTAGATTTCGTTTAAAATCAAATCAACGTGCAAAAAGCACGCCTCATTGATTTTAAACTCATCTGCCTAGCAATATACTAATTCTTTTTCAAACTTAAAAAAGAAAATAATAAAATCAAATTACGAGGTAATAAATGAAAGTAATTGTAATAGGTGGCGGACCTGCTGGAATAATGGCAGCTTTACATGCTAGTAAATGCGGGAACACTGTAACAATATTAGAAAAAATGGAGTCTATTGGTAAAAAGCTACTAATTACTGGAAAAGGTAGATGCAATATTACAAGTAGCCTTCCAATAGAAGAATTTATTCAAAATGTACCAGGTAATGGTATGTTTCTTTATAGTAGCTTTAATAAATTTACTAACAAAGATATAATTAATATGCTAGAACAAGAAGGCTTAAAGGTTAAAGAAGAAAGAGGGCACCGCATATTTCCTGTTACAGATAACGCAAAAGATGTATTAAATGTATTTTTAAAATTATTAAAAAAACAAAATGTAAAAATTCAAACTAATACAAAAGTAGAAGAAATAATAGTAGAAGAAGGCAAAGCTATTGGAGTGCAATGCCTTTTTTCTGGTAAAAAACAAAAAATATTAGCAGATAAAATTATTTTAGCAACAGGTGGAAAAAGCTATTCAGTAACAGGTTCAACAGGAGATGGGTATTTAATAGCACAAAAATTAGGTCATACAATTACAAAAATAAAACCATCTTTAGTTCCACTAACAGTTAGCAAAGAATCACTAAAAATATGTAGCAAAATGCAAGGGTTAAGTTTAAAAAATGTTGCAATAAAAATAAAAGACATATCTAGCAATAAAATTATATATGAAGATTTTGGAGAAATGTTATTTACTCATTTTGGAGTTTCAGGACCAATAATATTAAGTGGTTCAGCACATTTACTTAGGTTTCCAAATGTAGAAAACTTATTAGAGAAAGGAGAAATTTGCCTTTGTATAGATTTAAAACCAGCATTAACATCTGAGCAGTTAGAAAAAAGAATATTGCGAGACTTTGAAAAACAAAAAAATAAAGAGTTTAAAAATAGCTTAAATGAATTGTTACCTCAAAAAATGATAGAAACAATAATAGAATTATCTAAAATAGATAAGGAAAAAAAGGTAAATTCTATTACAAGAGAAGAAAGAAAAAATCTTGTAAATATATTAAAAAATTTTGAAATAACTATTAATCGGTTTTAGACCAATTGAAGAGGCAATAATAACCTCGGGCGGTATTTCCGTAAAGGAAATTAATCCTAAAACAATGGAATCTAAAATAGTACAAAATTTATATTTTGCAGGGGAAATTATTGATGTAGATGCATACACTGGAGGCTTCAATTTGCAAATTGCATATTCTACAGGCTATACCGCAGGAGAAAACACATAAAAAATTATAAAATAAAATTTATAACATAAGAAAGTAGGAAAATTTTGAAAACAATTAATGAAAATATTACAGAGCAAATAGTAGAAAAAAAGTCTAAATTTATTTGTAATTTAATATATGTAAATTCTATAGAAGAGGTAGAAGAAAACTTACAAAAAATTCGTAAAAAATATTATGATGCTAAACATAACTGTTTTGCATTTAGACTTCAAAACAAAAACGGAATAGTAGAAAAATCAAGTGATGATGGAGAGCCAAGCGGTACAGCTGGAGCTCCTATGTTAAACTTACTTTCTAAAAATGAACTAGTAAATTGTTTAGTAGTAGTAACAAGATATTTTGGAGGAATTCTTCTAGGAACAGGAGGACTAGTTAGAGCATATTCAGAAGTTACAAAAAAAGCCATAGAAAGTGCAAATATTGTAGAAGAATATTACGGACTAGAAATGAAAGTGGAAATATTATATCAAGATTTTGAAACTTTTAAACATTATTGTAATTTAAATCAAATTAATATTACTAAAACTAAATTTAATGAACTTATATGTTGTAATATAGAATTAACTTTTAACGAAAAAGACAAATTATTATATGAAATAGATAAAAAACAACTTAATATACAAAATATAGAACTTTTGCAAGAAAAAAATATTAAAATAATATGACAAGAAAACACTGAAAAATAAATAAAATTGAAAATAAATGGAAAAAATTTCCAAAAACTATTGCAATTTGTTTTCAAATTTAATATAATTTCAAAAGTAAAAAATGTAAAAATTTTACAAATATTATGAAGATAGGAGGAATAACTTTGAACGACAAAATTACAGTATTAGTAGCTGATGACAATAGTGATTTTACAATGACATTATCTAGTTATTTAGAAAAGGAGGAAGAAATTGAAATTATAGGAATTGCAAAAGATGGAAATGAAGCCTGCAGTATGGCTCTAGAGTTAAAACCAGATATCCTTCTTCTAGATATTATAATGCCACATTTAGATGGTTTAGGAGTATTAGAAAAACTATCTGAAGCAAATATGGATAAAAAACCATTATGCATTATTTTATCAGCTGTTGGCCAAGATAAAATAACACAAAGAGCAATTACATTAGGAGCACAATACTATATTGTAAAACCTTTTGATATTAATGTTTTAATAAAAAGAATGAAAGAACTAAAAAATTATCAACCAACACAGTTAAAAAATAATTTTATTAGTAGAGAAATTAAAAGTCAATATATAGATATAGCACCAGAAAAGAAGAAGAATCAAGAAAATTTAGAAGCACTAGTAACAAATATTATACATGAAGTAGGAGTTCCAGCACATATTAAAGGTTATCAATACTTAAGAGAAGCTATTATGATGGTTATAAGAGATACAGATGTAATTAATCAAATTACAAAGCAATTATATCCAGAAATTGCAGCAAAATATCATACTACACCATCAAGGGTAGAGCGTGCAATTCGCCACGCAATAGAAGTTGCATGGGGTAGACGGAGAACAAGGAACTGTTGAAAACATATTTGGTTATACAGTATCTGCAGCAAAAGGAAAGCCTACAAACAGTGAATTTATAGCAATGATAGCAGACAAGCTTCGCTTAGAATTAAAAACTGCATAATAAAAAACACCTAAAATTTACAAGATTTTAGGTGTTTTTTTTCTAGCAAAATGCATTTTGCATAGAAAACAAGGTTAATCTACCTATGTTTGCCCGTGCAAAGCACGTGGCAGTTGTTTGCGAAGCAAACGATTTTCTTATAAATACTAATAGATTATGTATTAAAAAAGCATAAATTGACATAAAATTCAAAACGTATTATAATATAAATATGAATTAGTTAAAAAGTCCTCTCAAAATCTATTTAGCTAATTCAAATACTTACAGGAGATGACAACTACTTGAAAGAAAAACAACTTGTTGAACACGCACGAAAGCAGATACAACAACTTAAAGCTGCTAATGTGCCGCAGCTTATGCTGCAAAGAAACACCAAAAAGCTAAGAGAGATCCTTAAGAATTTGGATTATTCTGCATATGAAAATTGCAGAAAACCTAAATTCGAAATTAATGATTTGGTTATGGACTGCGAAGAAACTATTTTGGCCACCATATTTTATGTATTTGGAAATCCATATGTAAAATATGGTGATGGGTATTTTTTCCGCAACTCATATCATTTCAGAGATGTTTTACAGAAAATATCTAAACCTTGGGCAAATAGACTTGTTTACATTCTCTATGGAGAAGGTGATGATCTGGATTATGTTCGTCACCTTAGTATGTATAACAAAGAAGGAATTACTTTGCCTCAACTTGTGGGTTTAGAAGAACCAGCCTAAAGTAAAAAATCTAATATTAAATGAGAGGACTTAAAGCAGGTGGCACACTTGCCACCTGCTTGTGGTAGCACAGAATTTGTGCAAACAAACAATTTAGGAAGCTTTTATTTATGAATGTACATTGAAAACACACGAGAAAGGAATTACAACAATGCAAGACAAAATCATGCAAGAAAACGCTGAAATCATGCGAGAAAACGCCATCAGGGAATGGTATTTGAAGGACTGCCTTGGCAGTTGCAACAGTGCATGGCTTATAGGAGTTATTACAGAAGAATTCCAGTATAGCCACAGAACTTATAATGGCGAAACATACTACTACACAGTGGTAGACATCAAAAGAAGGAGTGGTACATCGGATTTCATAAAAGTTATTGTACCTAATTCATTGCTAACAGCAAAAGGAAATCTCAAAGGCATGTACATTGATGTAAAAGGAGAGATGTGTTCGTACAGATATAAGCAAGTAAAAAGACAGATAGATATTTATCTTTTTGCACGCGAGGTACGTTTTTGCACTGAAGAAGAAATCGGAGACTTAGCAAATATAAATGCTGTTTTTTTATCAGGATATATTTGCAAAGGAGTACATCACAAGGTTACTTATTCTGAAAAAGAAATCACAGAGCTTGTTCTTGCGATTAATCAAAACGATAAGTCAAACTATATTCCTTGTATTACATGGGGAAGAATGGCACAGCAAACCAAAGATTTATGCATAGGAGATTTTCTTATACTGTTTGGCAGGATGCAAAGCAGAGAGTACACAAAAGTACTTGAAGACGGCACGACGGAAATAAGAACAACCTATGAAATGTCTACTAGAAAAATTATATAGCAAAATTATAAACTTTGTCTAACAAAAAGCTTTAAATTTATTTAACTAACAGTACGTTTATTAAAGAAAAGCATTCTAAGAGAGGAGCTAAAAAACATGGCTCCTCTTTTTAATGTTCTTCACTTCTTTGTATTGACTAACTTAAAGCATAAATATATAATAAGCTTAAGAAAAATAAAAGTGGGAAAATAAAGGCTTAAAAATTTTAGTAAGACTAAAAATTTGCGCCTTGAAAGGATTGGTATATAAATGTTCATAGAAGTACCAGAAAAAGTAGCACAAAAAACAGTTATAAAAAGAGATGGCAAAAAAGTAGAATTTGATGGTGCAAAAATTGCACTTGCTATTCAAAAAGGCTTTGGAGACGTTATAGAATTAGAACCTACCACTAATAAATATGATGAAACAGATGTAAACAAAGTATATAGTAAAGTTCTTTCAAGAATAGAAAAATTAGAAGGCGAAAGAATTAAAATAGAAGAAATTCAAGATTTAATAGAAGAAGAATTAAAAAATAATGGTTATAAAGATGTTTATGAGGCTTTTTCTAGTTACCGTGAAAAGAGAGCACAATCAAGACAGTTATTTTTTGATGAAAAAAAGCAACATAAATTTTTAAAAGCACTAGAAAATTTAGGCTTAAAATCTATACAAGATGATAGTAAAAATATAAATCAAGATAAAAGAACACCAATGAATACTATGCTTCAATATGGAAGCACAATTTCAAGACAATTTGCAATAACATATTTAATAAAGAAAAAGTTTTCAGAAGCGCATGAAAATGGAGATATTTACATTCATGATATGGATTTCTTACCAATGGGAACTACTACTTGCACTCAAATTAATCTAGAAAAATTATATGAAGATGGCTTTGTAGTAGGTTATGGCTTTATAAGAAAGCCAAATGATATTATGTCTTATGCAAGCTTAGCAGCAATAGCCATTCAATCAAATCAAAACGACCAGCATGGACAGCAGGGTATACCAGCTTTTGATTATTATATGGCACCAGGTGTTTTAAAAACTTTTAAAAAACAATTTAAACAAATAGTTTTTGACTATTTAGAATTAACAGATTTTGATAAATTTATTGCTGTTAATGGAATAGAAAGAGAAATAGAAAAAATTAACACAATAGAATTTGATATTAGTATATTTGACAAATACTGTAGAGAATCAGAAGAGCTAAAAAGAATGTTTAGAATATGCTATGAAAAAGCTATGCAAAAAACAGACAGTGCTACATATCAAGCAATGGAAGCATTTATTCATAACTTAAATACAATTCGTACAAGAGCTGGAGCATCAGTACCGTTTTCATCTATTAATTTTGGAACAGATACATCTCCAGAAGGAAGAATGGTAACAAAAAATTTTCTAAAAGCAACAGAAGCAGGGCTAGGAAACCATGAAACAGCCATATTTCCTATATCTATTTTCAAAATTAAAGAAGGTGTAAATTATAGCAAAACTGATCCAAACTATGACCTTTTAGAACTTGCTTGCAAAGTTTCAGTAAAAAGAATGTTACCACGTTTTAGCTTTTTAGATGCATCATTTAATAAAAAATTTTTCAAAGAAAATAACTATGATACAGAAGTAGCATATATGGGAAACTCAATTAGAGTTATAGAGAATATTGTAGATAGCAATAAAGTAGTAACATCAGGAAGGGGAAATTTATCATACACTACAATTAATCTTCCAAGAATAGGAATTAAACACGGAAATATTGCAAATAAAAAATTAGGAATAAATGAATTCTTTGAAGAACTAGAAGAAAAATTAGATTTAGTAAAGGATGAACTTCTAGAAAGATTTGAAATTCAATGCAAAAAAAATTCATCTAATTTTCCATTTTTGTTAGGTCAAAATATATGGATAGATAGTGAAAAACTAAAAGATACAGATAATTTAAGAAAAGTTTTAAAACATGGGACACTTTCAATTGGCTTTACAGGCTTAGCAGAATGTTTAAAAGCACTAACAGGTGAAAGCCAAGCAGAAAGTGAAGAAACACAAAACTTAGGTTTAAAAATAGTAAAATTTATGAAACAAAAATGTGATGAATATTGTAAAAAATATAATTTAAACTTTACATTAATTGCTACTGAATCAGAAAAGGTATCAAGTAAATTTGTAAAATTAGATAGAGCAATTTATGGAAAAAGAAAAGGAATTACAGACAAAGAACATTATACAAATTCTTTTTACATACCAGAAAGTACAAAAATTTCTGTAGAAAATAAGATAAAGTTAGAAGCTCCTTATCATGCTTATACAAATGGTGGACATATTACTTATGTTTCGCTAGGCTCATTAAAAGAAAATAAAGAACAAGAGCTAATGAAGGTACTAAAAATAATGAAAGAACAAGAAATTGGATATGGAGCACTTACAATTTAAAAATAGCATATAAAAATTTACGGTAAAGCTTGAATAGTACTAGTTTTCTTGTTTTTCAAATTGCTCGTTGCAGGAAGCAAAGTTCAAAGAAGAAAGTCAGAACGGGACCTTTCAAAACTGCGAAAAATAGTACTATTCAAGCAATTTAATTATAAAGGAATATAAAAAATGGAAGAATTTAATTTAAATGAAGCAGATAATAAAGAATATGTGCTAAAAATGATAAATGAAAACGGAAAAAATTTAGAATTTGCATCAGATAATTTAAAAAACAATAAAGAAATTGCTTTGGCTGCAATTAAACAAAACCCTGTTGCATTAGAATTTGTAAGTAGCAACTTAAAAAATGATAAAGAAGTAGTTTTAGAATCTGTAAAAAAAGTAGGTTGGACAGCATGTTATGCAAGCGACAAACTTAAAGATGATAAAGAGCTTATGCTATCAGGTGTAAAAGTAGATGGGCAAATTTTATATTATGCATCAAAAGAATTAAGAGATGACAAAGAAGTTGTATATGAGGCTGTTAAAAATAAAGGCTTAATTTTAAAATATGCAAGTAATCGTTTAAGAAAAGATAAAGACATAGTATTAGCAGCAATTACTCAAGATAAAAGAGCAAAAGAATATATATCATCAGAAGATTTAATAAAAGATGCAGATATTCAGGACATTTTAAACCCTCCTCAGGCTTCATAAAAAAAGAAAATTGAATAAATTTTATTAAAACATCAAAAAATAAGCTTGGTGATAAAAATGAAAGTTTCTTGGATTAAGTATGAAAAAGATAACAGAAGTTTTCGTTTGCCACAAGCTTTAGGCTTTGATGTTTTTTCATTATCTGATTTAGAAAAAACAGATGAAACTATGAAAAATTTAATAAAACAGAATTATGATACTATTATAATTTCAAATGAAGTGGCAGGCTTTTCAGAAGATATTATAAAAAAATATAAAAAAAATAAAGATATAAAAATAGTCATTTCTTTAGACAAAGACTAATACAGATGAATATAGGAAGTAGGTAAATTTATGCAAGAATATATATTTGTTTGTATAGGTACTAATAAGCTTTTAGTAGATTCTTTTGGCCCAAGAGTAGGGGAAAAGCTAGAATATAATTTTAGAAAATATTCTAATATAAAAGTATATGGCACAATGAACTTGCCAGTGCATTTAAAAAATGCGCCAATTTTAAGCAATTATTTAAATAAATTTAATAATAAACAAATAATATTAATAGATTCTGCCCTTGGAAAAAAAGAACATATTGGAAAAAGCTTTGTAAATTTAGGTGGTATAAAAATAGGAAATGCCTATGGAAGCGGTTTTTATTTTCCTGCAAGTATAAATATAAAAACTGTAATAGGTACAAAAAATTATTTACCAAACTGGAATGTAAATCAGATTGATAACTTAGCAGAAAATGTTGTAAATTCTGTTATAGATTATCAATTTTAACTAAATATTAAATTACTTGTATAAAAAAATAAAAAATGGAAAAAATTTAATTAAAAGAGAAATACGAAGCGGAGGAAATTTAAAATGGATACAAGTAGTTTGAAAAATATTGTTGTGTTAAAAGATTTGCCATCTAATATAGTAGAAGAGGCAATTGTTGTGTTAAAGGAAAACCAAAAAATACAAAAATTGGAATTAATAGATAAAACTAAAAAGAAAAATAAAAATCAAGTCTTAGAAAAAACTGCATTAGAACAAGGAAAAGCAAAAGATTATATTGTAAAGGAAGCACAAATGCTAATATCAGATTATATATCTAAAATTGAAAACAAAAATAAAACGGAAAATCAGTCTATTCAAACTCTTAAAAAGAAATATAAAAAAGTAAAAACCATAAATCACGTATTATTAGCAGGTTTAATATTTATTGCTATAATTCAGTTTATAGTATAATAGAGGTTTTACTTGAAAAAAAGTTACTATTTAATAGTCTTATATCTAATAGCTTAAATAGTACTAGTTTTCTTGTTTTTCAAATGCCCGTTGCAGTTGTAAATTCAAAGAAGTAACTCAGAACGGGACCTCTCAAAACTGCGAAAAATAGTACTATTTAAGCTTTTATATTATAACAAATAAAAAGCTAAAAATTAAATAAAAGAATTATAAAAATTTTAAGAATAAAACATCTCTTCAAGACATATACATTAAAAAAAGATTGCTACAAAGGAAGAGGTGTATTTTTGTGGAAAAAACAATTTCTCAAGAAGAAAGAATAAGAAGAGCAGAGGAAATTTACTACCGTAGAAAATTAAATAACAATAATGTTAGAATGCCTAGTTCTCAAGTAAAACAAGAAAGGGAAAATAGGCAGTTTTCCTTGTATAAAAAAATGATTTTGCAAATACTAATTTGCATATTTATTTATCTTATTTTTTCTTTAATAAAAGAGACAAACTACATATTTTCAGAATCTGTTATAAATAAAACTAAAGAATTTTTAAGCACAGATATTAACTTTACACAAATTTCAAAAAATGTAGGAGATTTCTTTCAAAAAAATCAAGATAAGTTTAGTTTTTTAACTAAGTTATGGAGTAATGAAGAAAGTGCAGAAAATGCAAATTCAGAAGAACAAAATAACCAAAATGAAGAGGTAAATAATACAAATGAGGAAACTAATAATCAAAATGAACAAACAAATAGTGAAAATACAAATAACGAAAATAGCACACAATCTCAAAATTCACAAATAGAAAGTGAAGAAGAAAAACAAGCTTCAAACGATAATGAAACTGTTGGTATAGGTGGAAGCAGTAAAGATGAACAAGTAGTTCAAGTATCAGCTGAAGGAACATCAACTAAAAAAACTCAAATGGAAATTGATGCAGAATATATAAAGGAAAATTTTAGTATGGTGCTTCCTGCAAAAGCAAAAATAACATCACCTTATGGAAAAAGAGAGCCAACAGAAATAGTATCAGAAAATCATCAGGGAATAGATATTGGTGTAGTAGTTGGAACAACTATAGTCTCTGCAATGGATGGAACTGTTTCAGTAGTTTCAAATGTTGGTGATTATGGAACACATGTAAAAATAGTAAACAAAGATGTTACAACAATTTATGCACATTGTAGCAAAATTTTAGTAAAAGAAGGGCAGAAAGTAAAAAAAGGAGAAAAAATAGCTTTATCTGGTAATACAGGCAATACCACAGGCCCACACTTACATTTTGAAATAAGAAGAGAAGAAAGAACTGTAAATCCAGAATTAATACTAAGCTGGACATAATAAATACCTTAGGCCAGATTTGTGCCTTAGGAAGGAATGAAATTAAAAATGAGTATAAAAATAGACTTAAAAATATTTTTATTTGTTATATTATTTTGGCTTACATCTCAAATTGAACTTTATGCTGTATTAATGATATTTGCTTTAATACATGAATTAGGGCATTTAGTTATTCGGACTAGCACTTGGCTTTAAACCAAACAGTATCAAAATAAACCCACTTGGTTTTCAAATACATTTTAAAGTAAATACAAAAGATTATAACAAAAAATTAAAAAAAGGAAATTTACTTTGCATAAAAAAAATAATAATTGCACTAGCAGGGCCAATTACAAATATAATAATTAGCATTATTTGCATAATAATATTAGCTTATTATAAAAATTTAGAAATAATAATATATACAAATTTGCTACTTGCAATATTTAATTTAATTCCAATTTATCCATTAGATGGTGGAAGAATTTTGCAAGAAATAATGCATATTCAAAAAGGAAAAGAAGAAGCATATAAAATAACAAACTTAGTTTCAAAAATAACTGTAATAATGCTAACAATAATAGCAAGCATTGTTATTTTATACATACATAATATAGCTTTTATAATAATGCTTATATATTTATGGTTTTTAGTTATAAAAAATGAAAGACAATATGCTATAAAAAAGAAAATTTATGAACAAATAAAAGCTAATACAAATAATAACTTAAATTTCACTTAGTGCAAAAATCGGGTTACTTAAAAAAGTAAATTCCAGATAAAAAGAAATTAGCATGTAAAAGAGAAAATTCATAAATATCAATGAAAAT
>CANQPV010000023.1 GCA_947625825.1 uncultured Clostridia bacterium
ACCACTTAAGTGGTGGCTAGTAATAGAGCCTTATAGGCGCATATGAAAATCCACCGGTTATACCGGTGGATAATTATATGTGCAAATAATTTACGAATCTTTCTATAAATATTTTAGGAGAAATATCTGTTGTATATGTAAATATACTTGAACATAACTTATTGTTTGTCGTATGATATGAATTATTAAAAGCTTCTATAATATGCCTTATTGAATTTTTTACTTGTTCTTTAGAAACACCAAATTCATGTGCAATAATTTCATATATTTTGGCTAATGTAGTAAATTCTTCTGTTTCATAGTAACATTTAAAAATTGCAGATATTAGGTATTGAGAGCCTAGACTATAAGTGTTTATTCCTAAACCTAACAAAATGGTTTTTAATTCTCTTAAACTTAAATTTGGCATTTCAAATTTTGTTCTCAAAATTTTTATTGTTTCGAGCTCTTCTTTCTCATCAAAAGGAACTTCAAATATTTTATAAACTATTGAAGTATTATGTAGTAGTATTTTATCTCTAGGTTTTTCCACATTTAGTATTAAATTACACCTATCTTGTTCATTAGGTAAAGCAGAAATTTTATCAATAACTTCAGTATATGGAATATCTGAAAAATTAGAATCTAATATTATTATTGCAGGATTGATAGCTTTGCATTTATTAATTGTTTCCACACCAGAATTTGAAGTTATAATTTCATACTCATTACTATTTTTCAAAAATTCAAAATCTTTTAATGCCTCTTGAATATTTTTATTTCCAATTAAAATTCTAGTCATTCTTTCCTCCAAAAATATCAGTCAAAACATTTGTTGACATAATTATACCACCAATAACAAAAAAATACAATAGAAAAATGGAAAAATTAGCCATTTAATTTAGCCCTTTTTAGCCCTTTTTTGCAAATTTTAGCCCTTTTTTACGACTATTAGCCCTTTTTGAACGAAAACCATCAATCGGTATTATAATGCAAACAATTTAATCAAAGTCTTAAAGAAGCATAACAAAAGATTTATAGTTAACAGAGGAAAAAAGCAAACATGTAATTTAAGACTTTGAAGTTTTAATTTTAATTAATCAATTGTTAAAAGCTCCTTTAATGACTTTGTATCAAACATTGTCAAAAGGGGCTATTTTATGCGTTTTTTTAGAAGTAATTGTACAAATATTTTCTTAATATTTACATTAAAAAATGTAAGTATTAGAAATTTGCTCTTATTTCATTGCAGAGCTCCTCCAGCCCCATTCAGTTCAAAAAAATTGAAATGAATGGGAGGAAAAAATAGTGCAATACGAAGTAGATAGTTATACTTTGGAATATATAGAGAGCGAAAATAAGTATTATATATCTTTTAAAGATAGTGTAGAAAAAGATTGTAGAATTGAAATTGATAAAGATATATTTGATACTTATTTAAAATCAAAGAAAGCATACATAAAAATAAAAAACGAAACAAGTAGACACTTGGAACAAGCATCATTAACAGAAAACGAATTGTATAAAAGAGCATTTAAACCAACAGAAAGTGTTGAAGAAATTGTTATAAAAAATATTGAGAATGAGAAAATCAGCAAAGCATTGAAATCTTTGACAGATACACAATATAAAAGAATAAATTTACATATTATTAATGAAGTTACAATAAGAGATTTAGCTAAACTGGAAAAAGTACAAAAAAGACAAATTGAAAAAAGTCTTCAATTGGGTTTGAAAAAAATTAGAAAATTTTTTGAAAAATAGAGGACGACAAAATCGCGTTTAGTGAGCAAATAAGTGAAAGGGTAAAAACTCTTTTACTTATTTTTTTCTTCCGAAAGATAGAAGCACATTGAAAATTGAATAACATTCACTAAATAAACACTTTATTAAGAGCTAGTTAAAACTGTAGAAACAAAACTACAGAACTTAAATATTGGATAGCAACCAATAAGGCGATAACTAATAAAGGCGAATAATAATACTCTTGTTTAGTCCTAGTTCGTGCGTGAAAGTACCGTCCCAAGCAAGGAAAACAAGTCTGAGTTCAGATAGGTTAGATTCCAGAGGAGTAATGTAGCTAATTACCATTTGGTGAATTAAAAAATGATCATAGAATTAAAAAATTACAAATAGGTGAAAAATGTTTACCTATTTTTAGGAGTGATAAAAATGTATAAAAAGTATTCACCAAAAGAAAATTTAGCATTTATTATTGTGGCTAGTGAAAACAGTATATTTAAAGAGTTTAATGTTTTAATTAAACAACTAGAGACTCTTTTAGAAAAAAATAAAAATACAGATGAAATTTTAGACAAGATAGATAACGAGTTAATTACAAAAATAAAGAATTATTGGCAATTAGAAAAGTCACAAGTAATAGCATATGGATATTTGGTTTTTAATCAATTTAAAGTTTCAAAAGAAAAAATGACAGCTGAAAATATAACTACAGCTTATATATATCAGATGAGATTATATTCACCTGATAACGCAGTAGAATTTGTCCAAAGAAACTTTAATGTAGATTTAAAAAAAATATATAAAGAATAAAAAATATTAAAAAATGTTTAGAATGGCAAAAAATGGATATATTATAAATGAGGTGATTGTATTGAAATTCATAGATTATGAGCATAAACAATTCTTTGAAGAACTATCAAAAAAAATAAAAAAGGATGCAAAATTAGATGTATATTCAAAAGCATTAATATATATTCTTGGTATTTGTTCTATAACTAGAAAAAATTATAAAGAGATATTCAATATAGAAGAAGGAGAAATAAATGTAAATTCAATAAATAAGGCTTGGCAAACTGAAATGTCTAAAAAAGTAACGAGAATGGCATTCAATTTATGGAATGGCTGTGTATATGATAGTGAAGAAGATTATCAGAGAGGAAGAAAGTCAAATTATTATACTCCTAATGAGATATTTTGTTGTTCATATGCTCCATATTTTTATGAAGGTATCAAGTTAAGATATCCAGAATATACAACATTATCATAAAATATTCAAAATAGGAGGATTGATAACCTTGCAAATAGACATTAACGACAAAGACAAAATAGTAGCATTATGGTTTACAAATAAAGAAAATCCACAAATAAATCTTCCAAGAAATATAAAAGAAATGATAGAGATATATAAGCAAAAAAAATATAAAGTATGTATGTATCAATCAGGAAATGATGATATAAAAACAAATCTACTAAATCTAATACTAAATAATGCTTAAATTTACATATAAGAATTTTCTTATATGTTTTTTTATAAATATTATCGAACAAGTGGAAATATGATGAACAATATTGTATAATAATATTGTATTCATTGAAACACACTTCAAGGAGGGAATAATAAATGTGTGTTAAAGTACTTAGAATAGCAAGTTATTCTAGAGTAAGTTATGATGAAGATAAGGAAAGATATGAAAGCATAATTAATCAAAAAAATATAGTAAAAGATTATGCTAAAGAACACTTTTCTAATTATGAAATTATTGAATTTGAAGACGATAATTATAGCGGTTACAAATTTGATAGACCACAATTTACAAAAATGAAGCGAGAAATTCTTGATGGAAATATAGATATTGTAATAGCAAAAGATTTATCAAGAATTGGAAGACACAATGCAAAAACATTATTATTTATTGAAGAATTGGAAAAAATGGGTGTAATTGTAATTGCTATAAATGATGACTTGGATACATCTAAAGAACAAAATAATGATTTAGTAGGAATAAAGACTTGGTATAATGAATTATATGTTAAAGATATAAGTAGAAAAATAAGAAGTACAGTACAAAACAAGTCAAAAAATGCAACATGGATTACAAATGTTCCTTATGGCTATGTTATGCTTGATTATCAAAAAAGAGATTACAGGGTAGATAATATAGCAGCTCGGAGTAGTTAAAAGAATTTTTGAAATGTATGCAAAAGGATATGGCTATAAAAGAATTGCGAAAATTTTAACAGAAGAAGGAATAGCAACTCCTAAAACACGATTAAAGCAATTGTGGGAGGAACAAGGAAAGACTTATATAGGACCAGTTTCAGATACTTGGAATACAGCTTCGATAAATCATATTATAGAGAATGATTTTTATATTGGGACACTTAGAACAAATAAATATTCAAGAAGAGGTATAAACGGAACTGATAAACAAGTTGATAAAGAAAAACAATTTGTCTTTGAGGATTTTCATGAACCAATATTAACTAAAGAATTATTTTATAAGGTACAAGAAATTCACAATTCTAGAAAAGAAGAAAAAACACATTACAGAGGTATGAAGAAATACGACAATGATTATACTGGACTAATGAGATGTGGAGATTGTGGTGCACCAATGTTTTCTATTAGCAATGGTAAAAGAAAACCTGCC
Source organism: uncultured Clostridia bacterium (assembly GCA_947625825.1). Taxonomy (GTDB): domain Bacteria; phylum Bacillota; class Clostridia; order TANB77; family CAG-508; genus CAG-273. The sequence goes on from CANQPV010000023.1 coordinate 4,374, forward strand.
TATTATTGTGGTTCTTACCATAGACGTGGAAGATCAGCTTGCACCAGCCATCACATATTAGTATCAGTATTAGATAATTTAATAAAAGAATATATTACTATGATAAAAAGAAATGCAGATAAAGTTATAGATTATTTAAACAGTGAATTAGAGAAAAGCAGAAAGCAGGATGCAAAAATTAATAACAAAAGTTTATTAGAAACATTAAATCAAGAACTTGAAAAAACAAAAAATGAACTGAAAGTAACTATGCAACAAAAAATTAGAGATATTATGAAAAATTCAGACAATAGAGATTATATAGAAGAAATGTATAAGTCGATGGAAGATGAATTAAACAATAAAATTGTAATGTTAAAATCTCAAATAGAAATAGAAGAAAAAAATTTCTCTAATAAAGAAAATGTAGTAAAAGCTAAAAAAGATGCATTAAAAATTTTTGATGATATATTAAATAAACCAAAATTGGATAGGCAAGATTTAGAAGCAATAATTGATTGCATATATATATATGAAGATAAAATTATTATAAAATTAAAATCTAATATAGAAAACATATTAGACATTGGCAAACAATTAGGCTTTTCTAAACAAAATATAACTGCAACGCAAAAAAATAGAAATCATAATGACAGGAAGTTCTTTACACAAGTAAAGAATGGACAGAATTGTTCCAATGATATTAAAAACGGAGACCCTTTAGAAATTTTTACAGATAAAGAAGGAGAAGTTATATTAAAAAAATATTCTCCTATTGGGGAATTAACAGAATTTGCAACAGAATATGCTGAAACATTAGCAAAAACAACAGGGCATATTGCTTGTATTACAGATAAGGATACGGTTATTGCTGTATCTGGTGGCTCTAAAAAGGAATTCTTAGAACAAGATATTAGTGAAGAATTAGAAAAGGTAATGGATGATAAAGAAAGATATACAAGCAAGGAAAACAATGATTTAGCAATTCCAATTACAAAAAATGAAAATAAAGAAAGAAGATATAATTCACAAGTAGTTTATCCAATTATTTCAGACGGAGATGTTATTGGAAGTGTAATACTATTATCAAAAGACAATAATACAAAAATGACAGAAATAGAACAAAAAGTAGCACAATCTGCAGCTAGCTTTTTAGGAAGCCAAATGGAAATATAATGTAATATTTTCGTAATATTAATGTAACTAAAACGTAATATAAAAATAACAAAAAATACTTGAATATTTTAAATTGTTATAGTATAAATAATATGTAATTATTTTAAGAGGTACTCTTACAAAGGAGGAAAAACAATGGAAAATTTAGAAAATTATGGAGCAAATGCTTTACCAGCAGAAGTTAGTATATGGACTAAAATGAAGAACTTTTTATTTAAAGAAGTTACAGTAACAATGACACCAAAACAACAAAAAGTATTCCAAGAAGTACATGATTTTTGGCATCAAGATGTTACTGCAAAAGGTGTACATGACTTTTTATTTCAAGAAATTCAAATTGTAGATAATATTACTTTATAATAAAAATAAATATTTTAATTTATTAAGAGATAGAAAATAGATTCCATTTATAGTGGACTTTATTTTCTATCTCTTAAAATTTTAAAATAAATAATATAAAATATGAAAGAATACTTGAAAAGTATTCTTTTTTGATATAAAATTACACTGATTAGGATATAATATGCATAAAATAAAAAATAAGATGGGAACATCTAAAAAGGAGGAATTTAAATTATGTCAGTAAAATTAGGTATTAATGGTTTTGGAAGAATTGGAAATTTAACTTTACAGGCAGCACTAAACAAAAGCGAGGTAGAGGTTGTAGCAATAAACGATCCATTTATTACAGCAGACTACATGGCATACATGATAAAATATGACACAGTACATGGAAAATTTGAAGGAGAAGTATCTTCTAAAGAAAATGTTTTAATTGTTAATGGAAAAGAAATTAAAGTATATAATGAAATGGAACCAAAAAATGTTCCTTGGGGTCAAGATGGAGTAGATATTGTTTTAGAGTGTTCAGGAGTATTTACTACAATAGAAAAAGCAAATGCACACTTAGAAGCAGGAGCAAAAAAAGTTATTATTTCTGCACCATCTAAAGATGCACCAATGTTTGTAATGGGTGTAAATAACGAAACATATACTCCAGATATGAATATTATTTCAAATGCATCTTGTACAACAAACTGTTTAGCACCACTTGCAAAAGTTATAAATGATAACTTTGGAATTAAAGATGGTTTAATGACAACAGTTCATAGTACAACAGCAACACAAAAAACAGTAGATGGAGCATCTAAAAAAGACTGGAGAGGTGGACGTGCTGCAAGCGCAAATATTATACCATCTTCAACAGGTGCAGCAAAAGCAGTTGGAAAAGTTATACCTTCTTTAAATGGAAAGCTAACAGGTATGGCATTTAGAGTACCTACTGTTGATGTTTCTGTTGTAGACTTAACATGTAACTTAGAAAAACCAGCAACTTACGAAGAAATTTGCAATGCTGTAAAAAGAGCTTGTGAAAACGAAATGAAAGGAATTATGGAATATGTAGAAGATCCAGTTGTTTCTTCAGACTTTATACATGATGCACATACTTCTATATTTGACGCAACAGCAGGTATAGCTTTAACAGATACATTTGTTAAATTAGTTGCATGGTATGATAACGAATGGGGTTATTCAAATAAGCTAGTTGATTTAGCAATATATATTTCAAATAAATAATTTTAAAAAATTACTACTATGTTTTATTTTTAAAACATAGTAGTAATTATGAGGTAAAAGGATTTAAAAAAATTATATAAAATAGGAGAAAAAACATGGAAAGAGAAGTAAAAATACATGGAGTATATAAACATTTTAAAGGAGATTATTATTTAGTAGAGAATATTGCGACACATAGCGAAACAAGAGAAAAATATGTTATATATAGAGCTTTATATGGAAATAGCGAATTATATATTAGACCATATGATATGTTTTTAAGCGAAGTTGACTATGAAAAATATCCAAATGTAAAACAAAAATATAGATTTGAATTACAAGAAATTGAAAGTGTAACACCAAAATTCAAATCGTAAGAAAATTAAACAATAATAAAGCAATGTTAAAAAAGTTATAAACTTTAGCATTAGAAAGGAATTTTAATATGGAGAAAAAAACAATACGTGATATTGATGTAAAAGGAAAAAAAGTATTAGTACGTTGTGATTTTAATGTACCTTTAAAAGATGGAGAGGTTGCAGATGATACAAGAATTAGGGCAGCACTTCCTACAATTAAATACTTAACAGAAAATGGTGCAAAGGTTGTACTATGCTCACATTTAGGAAGACCAAAGGGAGAAGTAAATGAAAAATATTCTCTAAAACCAGTAGCTGCTAAATTATCAGAAGAATTAGGAACAGAGGTAAAACTTGCAGGAGATGTTACTGGAAGTAGTGCACATGAAATGGCAGAATCTTTAAAAGAAGGAGAAGCAGAACTTCTTGAAAACGTACGTTTTGATCCAAGAGAAGAAAAAAATGATGATACTTTAGCATTAGAACTTTCTGAACTAATAGGGTCAGATGGAATATATGTTAATGATGCTTTTGGAACAGCACATAGAGCACATAGTTCTACAGAAGGCGTAGCGCACCATGTAGAAACATCTGTAGCAGGTTTATTAATGGAAAAAGAAATTTCAGAATTAGGTGCAGTTTTAGAAAGCCCAGAAGAGCCATTTATAGCAATTTTAGGTGGAGCAAAAGTTTCAGATAAAATTGGTGTAATAGAAAATCTACTTGAAAAAGTAGAAAAAATAGAAATTGGTGGAGCAATGGCAAATACTTTCTTAAAGGCAAAAGGCTATGACATAGGAAGTTCAGTATATGAAAAAGATAAGGTAGAAACAGCCAAAGACCTAATGAAAAAAGCAATAGATAAAGGTGTAGAAATTGTTTTACCAAAAGATGCAAAAGTTGCTAGAATTCCAGCAGGCGAAGAATTAGATAGCGAAAAAATTGAAGCAGCTGAACATAAAAAAGTAAAACTTTATACAGAAAAAGAAGTAGAAGAAGGAAAAGCTGAAAGCTTAGATGGATGGCAAATTTTAGATGTAGGAGAAAAAACATTAGAACATTTTGCAATTGACCTAGAAGGCGCAAGAACTATTGTATGGAATGGACCATTAGGCTTTACAGAAGCTCCAAGCTTTGCACATGGAACAGAAGCTATTGCAAGATATATTTCAGCAGGAAAAGCAAGATGTGTAATTGGTGGGGGAGATTCTGTAGCTGCTATTCAAAAAATTAAAAGAAAAGCAAAAGAAAACGGAGAAGATACAAAACAATTTTCAAATATTTACTTATCAACAGGTGGAGGAGCATCACTTGAATTCTTAGAAGGTAAAGAATTACCAGGAATTGCTGCATTAGATGATGCTGAAAAAACAGTAAAAAAAACAAATACACCAGCTAGCAGAAGTATGCAACAAGAAAAATAAATAAGAAATGGAGTTTTATATGAGAAAAAAAGTAATTGCAGGAAATTGGAAAATGAATATGCTTCCAAATGAAGCAATAAAATTTATTGAAGACTTTGCTCCTAGGGTACAAAATACATCAAATGAAATAATACTTTGTGTACCATATACAAACTTATTTTATAGCTTATTAACTTCTCAAAATACAAATATAAAAATAGGCGCACAAAATATGCACTGGGAAGAAAAAGGAGCATATACAGGCGAAATTTCTGGACAAATGCTAAAATCAATTGGAGTGGAATATGTTATTATAGGTCACTCTGAAAGAAGAGCATATTTTGCTGAAAACGATGAAACAGTTAATAAAAAAATTAAATCAGCTTTACAAAATGGCTTAAAACCAATTGTATGTGTAGGTGAAAGCCTAGAGCAAAGAGAAGCTGGAAATCAAGAAGAAATAGTAAAAAATCAAGTAAAACTTGCATTAGAAGGAATAACAAATAATAGCTTAGAGCAAGTTATAATTGCATATGAACCTATTTGGGCTATTGGTACTGGAAAAACAGCAACATCAAATGATGCAAACGAAATGATAAAAACAATAAGAAAAGAAGTTGCAAGTCTTTACAATGAAGAAACTGCTCAAAAACTAATTATTCTATATGGCGGAAGTGTAAAATCAGAAAATAGTAAAGAACTATTTTCTACTTCAGATATAGATGGAGCATTAGTAGGAGGAGCTAGTTTAAAACCAGATGAATTTGCTAAAATTTGTTTGTCAGTATAAATAATAGCTACTATTCACAGCCTTAAAATTATCCGCCACGCGCCCAACGTACGATATATGTTTTTTCTCGTCTAAAGCACGAAAAAACATATAATCGTACCGCTGTGGCTACTCTAAAATTTATAATTAACTGTGAATAGTAACAAATAGTATTATATATAAAATCAAAAGCTTGTAACCTTTAGGCTACAATAAACATAAAAGAAATGACAAAATGAAATAGAAATGGAGATATAAAAAATGAGAAGAAAACCTATAATGCTAATGATATTAGATGGCTTTGGCATTAATGAAAATGAAAAAGCAAATGCAGTAAAATTAGCAAACACACCTAATATAGATAAACTAATGAAAACATGTCCAACAACAATAATTCATACAAGTGGCCTTGATGTTGGACTTCCAGATGGACAAATGGGAAATTCAGAAGTAGGTCATACAAACATAGGAGCAGGTAGAATTGTTTACCAAGATTTAACTAAAATTACAAAATCAATAGAAGATGGAGATTTCTTTAGTATTAAAGAATTTTCAGATGCAATAGAAAATTGCAAAAAACACAATTCTAAGCTTCATATAATGGGACTTCTTTCAGATGGAGGAGTTCATAGCCATATTAGACACTTAATAGCACTTCTAGAACTTGCAAAAAGAAAAGACTTTGAAGATGTGTATGTTCATTGCTTTTTAGATGGTAGAGATACTCCACCAGCTTCAGGAGAAACATATATTGCAAAATTAGAAGAGAAAATGAAAGAAAAAAATGTTGGAAAAATTGCAACTATATGTGGAAGATTTTACGCAATGGACAGAGATAAAAGATGGGAAAGAGTAGTAAAAGCATATAATGCATTAGTAAAAGGTGAAGGAGAAAAAGCTACTTCTGCCATTTCTGCAATAGAAAGTTCTTACCAAAAAGAAGTGTTTGATGAATTTGTTGAACCTACTGTTATATGTAATGGAGAAGAGCCAGTTGCAACAATTTCAAAAAATGACTCTGTTATATTCTTTAATTATAGACCAGATAGGGCAAGAGAAATTACCAAAAGCTTAGTAGATCCAGAATTTAAAGAATTTGAAACAGAAGACTTAAATTTATACTATGTATGCTTTACAGAGTATGATGAAACTATTCCAAATGTTCATATTGCATTTAAAGCAGAAGAACTTAAAAATACATTTGGAGAATATATTTCAAACAATGGCTTAACACAGTTAAGAATTGCAGAAACAGAAAAATATGCACATGTTACCTTCTTCTTTAATGGAGGAGAAGAAAAGCAATATAAAGGAGAAGATAGAATTTTAATACCATCTCCAAAAGTACAAACATATGATTTAAAGCCGGAAATGAGTGCATATGAAGTTACAGAAAAAGTAGTAGAAGCAATAAACTCTAATAAATATGATTCTATAATTTTAAATTATGCTAATCCAGATATGGTAGGCCATACAGGAAACTTAGAAGCAGCTATTAAAGCAATAGAAACTATTGATGAATGTGTGCAAAAAGTAGTAGATGCTGTAAATAAACAAAATGGAATAATATTAATGACAGCAGACCATGGAAATGCTGAACAAATGATAGATTACAAAACAGGAGAGCCACATACAGCCCATACAACAAACCCAGTTCCATTAGTGCTAATTGGATTAGATGGTGTAAAACTAAAAGAAGGAAGATTAGCAGACTTAAGCCCAACAATGTTAGAACTTTTAGAACTTCCAAAACCTAAAGAAATGACGGGCGAAAGTTTAATAGAAAAGTAAATTTAAGGAAATAAAAAATGCAAGAAACAGAAACCATTAAAGCAATTTATAAAAAAATACAAAATCAACTTTTCTATATGATACCAGAAAAATGGGACAAAATTTATTTATATGCTTCTGTAGTACAAAACTTTGGAAATTTTAAAACAGGCGAAATGTTCTTTTACTATTTTCCAAAAGGAATTTTAAAAAAGAACCCAATAAATATTTACGAAATTCCAGGCAAATTTAATTTAGACGAAAATGAATATTTAAAATTAGCAATAAAACTGTATGATTTAATTAAAGAGCTTAAAGAAGAATTTAATAAAATGCAAAGAAGGCCATGGACCAATATTACTATAAAAATAGAAGGGTTAAAATTTGCAGTAGAACTTAATTATGATAAATTGCCTATTTTAAAAGAGCAAGTAGAAGCAAAGCATATATTATGGGCTTATAATAATTTAAAAATACAAATAGAAAGTTTAAGCAAGAAACAAAGGAATTTATTAATAAAAGAATTAGAAAAAAATATTATACCAGATAGAGCTATTTATTCAGATACAATATATTATAATCCTATAAAATATATGGTGAAATATCAAAAAGAACAAGTAGAACAAATAGAAGATATGCAAAACTATCAAATAAAAACACAGATATTAAATATAGGTGTATAACCTTATTTAAATATAAAAAAAGAAAGGATTTGAAAATATGAAAGATTATTTAGAAATTGAAAGTGTAAGAGCATTAGAAGTATTAGACTCAAGAGGAAATCCAACAGTACAAGTTGAAGTAGTACTAGAGGGAGGATTTTCAGGTGTAGCAATGGTACCATCAGGAGCATCTACAGGAAGCTTTGAAACAGTAGAACTAAGAGATGGAGATAAAGAAAGATACCTAGGAAAAGGTGTTTTAAAAGCAGTAGAAAATGTAAATAACATTATTAGTGAAAAAGTAGTAGGAATGAATGCCTACGAACAAGCCAAATTAGATAAAACAATGATAGAATTGGATGGAACAGAAAATAAAGGAAAATTAGGTGCTAATGCAATGCTTGGCGTATCTTTAGCAGTAGCAAAAGCAGCAGCTAATTCATTAGGAATGAGTTTATATAACTACATTGGTGGAGTAAATGCAAAAGAATTACCAGTTCCAATGATGAACATTATGAATGGTGGAAAACATGCAGACAGCAGCTTAAGTGTACAAGAATTTATGATTATGCCAGTAGGTGCAAAAACATTTTCAGAGTGTATGAGAATGGGTGTAGAAGTATACCATAACTTAAAGAAAGTATTAAAATCAAAAGGTTACTCAACAGGTGTTGGAGATGAAGGTGGATTTGCTCCAAACTTAGGAAGTGAAGAAGAAGCAGTAGAACTAATTATTGAAGCAATTAAACAAGCTGGTTACAAACCAGGTGAAGATGTATGCTTAGCATTAGATGTAGCTGCAACAGAAATGTATGATGAAGCAAAGAAAATAGGAAAAGATGGTTACTATTTCTGGAAAACAGATGAATTTAAAACAAAAGAACAAATGATAGATTTCATAGTAGAATTAGCAGAAAAATACCCTATAATTTCTATTGAAGATGGTTTAGCAGAAGAAGATTGGGAAAGCTGGAAAACATTAACAGAGCGTATTGGAAATAAAGTTCAATTAGTTGGAGACGACTTATTTGTAACAAATATAAAACGTTTACAAAAAGGAATAGATAATAATACTGCTAACAGCATTTTAATAAAATTAAATCAAATTGGAACATTAACAGAAACATTAGATGCAATTGAACTTGCAAAAAGAAATGGTTACACAGCAGTAGTTTCTCATAGAAGTGGTGAAACAGAAGACACAACTTTAGCAGATGTTGCAGTAGCTACAAATGCAGGCCAAATCAAGACTGGTGCACCTTGTAGAACAGACCGTATTGCAAAATATAACCGTTTATTAAACATAGAAGCAGAACTTGGAGATGTAGCAGTATTTAGAGGAAGAAAAGCAGTTAAATAGTTACAATTCACAACTAATTATAAAATTTAGAGTAGCCACAGCGGTTTAATATATGTTTTTTCGTGCTTTAGCCTAAGAAAAAACATATATTAAACGCAAGCGACGTGGCGGATAATTTTAAAATATTATATTGGGGTATAGCCAAGCGGTAAGGCATCGGACTCTGACTCCGACATTTCCTAGGTTCGAATCCTAGTACCCCAACCAAATACATATATAAATTGGAGGTGCGCCAGTTTGAAATGAAAATAGAATATCCACCATATACAATTACTGATAAAATGTTAAATTATGTATCAAATATAATGAAAAAAATAGGTGAAGCAAATTATTTTGAAAGTTTAAATAGATATCCAGAATTAAGAAGAAAATCAAGAATAAGATCAATACATTCTTCTTTAGCAATAGAAAATAATCAACTATCATTATTCCAAGTTGAAGATGTCATAAATGGAAAGCCAGTATTTGGAGAGCAAAAAGACATACAAGAAGTAAAAAATGCCTATGAAGCTTATGAACAAATTGATAAAGTCAATCCTTATTCTTTAGAAGATTTAAAGAAGATACATGGAATATTAACCTTTTTAGTTGAAAAAGATGCAGGTAAATTTAGAAATCATGGAGAATGTGTAAAAGATGGAGATATAGAAATATTTATGGCTCCACCACATAAACTTGTTCCTAACTTAATGGATAACTTATTTAATTGGATGAATGCAGTAAAGGATACTATAAATCCTCTTATATTATCATCTATATTTCATTATGAGTTTGTTTTTATACACCCTTTTTCAGATGGAAATGGAAGAACAGCAAGACTATGGCAAACAGCAATACTTTCACATTGGGAAAAAGCATTTAAGTTTTTACCTATTGAAAGTATGATAAAGAAAAATCAAGAAAAATATTATATTGCTATCCAAAATTGCAATAATGTAGGTAATTCTAATGAATTTATAGAATTTATGCTTAAAATGATAGATAATACAATAGATGAAATGAATAATTCTAAAGAAATGAAAGATAAATCTCAATTATTACTTTCAGAAAATGAATTAAAAGTATTAGAATGTATAAAAAGAAATGTTATTATTGGAGCAAAAGATATTATTCAGCAAACAAAGTTATCTGATAGTACAGTTAGAAGAATTTTAAGAAAACTTCTTCGAGATAAAAAGGTTGAATCTACTGATAATAACGAAAAATCTCCAAATAAGAAGTATAAATTGCCAGAGTAAAGACAGAGATGTGACAGAGATATTAATCAGAGTAATTTTAGAGCAGTTCATCACCTGCTCTGTTTTTATTACAAAAAAAATATGTGTCATCACTCACATATCAGGTGTTGCTTAATAAGTAGCTACACTCTTAAGCTACTATCATTATAGCAACATTATATTATTACAAAAAATGAAGAAATATTACAGAAATATTAAATTTTTATGACATATATATTTTTATTGTCATATTTATTGTTTAAATTTGTATTTTATGCTATAAATTACATAAAAATATAGTATAAATACTATTGCTGAATTAGAAGGAGAAAATATGGGAAGATATGCTTATCATGGACAAGAAGTCCTAAAAAGAGATGGTAAATTAGTCGGATTTAATGCAGGATATGGTTCTTATTCTGAACACGAACATGGCTATACTGGTGTAGAACAAATGAAACCTAAAAAAGGAAAAGATAAAAATAAAAATCATCCATTTAATGGAGAAATTGTTGAAAATCCTACATCTATTAAATTAATGGAATTTAGTGATGGAAATGTTTGGCTAACAAATGATGAACGAAATTATATTAGCTTAATGAAAAAGACCGAAGAAGAAAGACGAGAAATAATGGACAAATATATTAACAATGATGATAGGAAGCGTAATGAAGACTTTATGTCAAGATTAGGTATTAATATAGATCCACCACAAATTGTTGCACTATGGTATGCAGGATTTAACGGTGGAGATGGTCGTTTTGATTTAATATCAACTAGTGAGCAAAGTAGTGAATTGTTAAGAAAATTATATGCTGAAATGCAAAAAGGAAATGTTGCAATTTCGAGTGATTATAGTTTTATGTTTGAAGATAGAGGTTTATCATTTGTTTTATTAGACCAATTAACCCAAGAAGACCTTATGAATAAACAATTAGTAGATCATAGAAATGAAATGGCAAGACAATTTCAACAAGAATATAGAAAATATTTAGCAAAAGAAGGATTAGATCAAAGTGTTGTTATAGGTAAAGGTGGCCAATATCCAGCTGAGTTTTGGAATGTTCAAATACATGACTTAAAAGCTAATTTTAAACGGAGATGTAATACCTGAATTTTATTTGGAAATTCTTGATACTTCAAAAGGAAGAGAAAATTTAGATGCTCTTTGTATGCATAGGCTATCTTCATTTGACAGGTGATGAAATTAAAGCTTTAGTGCCAGTAGTGAAATCTAAAGAATATGCTGATTATGCTAAAGGTCATAGTAAAGAAGATGTTGAAACATATTTAATTGAAGAATTAGCACTATATAGACAAAAACGAACAATAGAAGAAGGACGATATTTAGTTGATAAAAAATCACTTAAATCTATTGCTACAGAGCAAAGAGCAGAAACAGTAGAAAAAAGGTCATCATCATTAAAGAGTAAAATAAGAAGATGGCTACACCTTGATAGAGAAAATGATAAAGATAAATCAGAAGAAAAAGGAGAATAATATGGAAGATATAGAGTATTCAAATTCACTTTATCAAATAAATGAGATAATAAAATATATGACACCAAATTTAAAAGCTAGAATACCAAAAAAATTTATTAGCTACTTTGAAAATAATAAGTCAAAAGATTATAATTGGAAAGTAAATGAAGCAGTACCATTAGAAAAACAAAATTTATTACCTACTACTAAAGAAATTTTAACTGTATTATATAAAGACTATATATGTGATGATTTGGAAAGAGTTGAACTAGAGAAAACCTTAAATAATAACGAAGTAAAATATCAAGAAGAATTAAGACAAAAATACAATCCAGATAATATATTTAATAATAAAACAAAAAAAGTTGTACATACAATAGCAGAAAATGAAAATACATCAGTAGTAGCTTATAAAGAGTCTTTCTTTAGTAAAATTATTAGTAAAATAAAGTTGTTTTTTCATAAATAATAAAGAATTGGAGAAAAGTATGATATTAGCAATAACTCGGAAGATATGAATTATCTGAAAAAGGTTCTGAAAAATATTATATTGATAAAGAATTTAAGGATATATTTGAAAAACTAAATGTACTACTATTTCCAGTTAGTTCTTTAACTAATTTAGAACAAATTATTAATATTTGTGATGGACTAATTGTTATAGGAAGTTCAATAGATATAGATCCTAAAAATTATAACGAACAGCCTATTGCAGAAATACATAAGATGGCAGAGGAAATTGATACATTAGATTTTACAATTATAAGAGCCTTTAATGATGTTAATAAACCTATTTTAGGTATTTGTAGAGGAATACAATCTATAAATGTTTGCTTTGGTGGTAGTTTATATCAAGATATTCCTAATCACAAATTACCAAAAGAAGAAAGACATAATGTAAGATTTGAAAAAAATTCTTTTTTGTATAATTGTTATAATTCTGACCAAATGAAAACAAATTCACTACATCATCAAGCAATAAAAGAAGTAGCAAAAGGATTTAAAGTAGTGGCAAAAAGTGAAGATGGAATTGTAGAAGCAATAGAAAATAAAAATATAATTGCAGTACAATGGCATCCTGAATATATGATGGATATAAAATTTTTTGATTATTTTATAAATAAAATATGCAATAAAGACCATTAAAATGAAGTGCACCCCAAATGTTAGACAAAAAAGTTTAACATTTGGAGGTGTATTTTTAATGAGTAAATATTCAGTA
>CANQPV010000024.1 GCA_947625825.1 uncultured Clostridia bacterium
ATTTTTATTTAAACATAAATTAACTTATTTGTAAACAAGACAAAATCTTGCTTTTAATTTTATAAAAGCAAGATTTTGTATTATGTTTATATTTTCTTACAGTTTCAAGCATTTCAGAGTCTCATTTTTAGTATTTCTTTACTTTGTAACTTGTTTGTTACAAAAATGTTATGAAAATGTAATATTTTAGGCTGTAATTATTTAAATTTCCTAAACATTTACTTGAAACTTTTCTATTTCTTCTTTTGATAAGCCAGTTAATTTAGAAATTTTGTCTATTGGCATATTATCTTTTAACATGTTTTTAATAATTGATATTAATGCTTCCTCTCTACCTCTTTTCAAAGCACTTGACATACCTGTATTGTAATCTAATATGGCTTTTTCTCTAAACCATGCCATTCTTTCCCTATACTCTGCTTTGCTAATTGTTCTTAGCTTTGTTCCTGCTTCTTTTAATTCTTTATTCTTTTTCATTCTTTCCTTCACCCTTTCTGATTCTGGGTTATCTATAAAGAATAGCCAATCTAATAGCTCTCCTTCTGTTTCTTCTTTTCCCTTTATTTTATTTAATTCTAGTATAACAATTTCTAACTTATCTGTCAATATTAACTTTCTGTTTTTCTCCTCAATTATTTTCCACTTTGTTACATATTCTACTTCCTCTAGTCCTTTTAATTCAAAGTCTACTATTAATATTGCTATTGTTCTTTCTAATTTATTATAATTATTACTCTTTCTTAAACTTCTACTATATACTCTACTCCAATAATATAATAGTCTTTCTATTATAAAATCTTGTTTTCCTACTTGCATTTCTATATGGCAATTCTCTTTTCCATTTATTTTTGCTATTACATCTAATATTCCTAATTTGTCCGCATTATACTGTCTTCTTAATACTGGATTCTGGCTTAAATCTATTGATTCTATCTTTTCATTTAATATACTTTCTAAAAATTTTTTGGTTATTCTTTCACTTCCTACTTCTCCGAATAAGGCTTGAAATACAATGTCTAATTTTGGTGATAATATTTTTTCTTTTGGCATTTAACACTCTCCTTTAAAATATATTAAACTGTTATTTAACCAATAAGTTTGTTATATTTCACCTTCTTTCTTTTTAAATTACATATTTATTTGTTTTGGAATTTAATTTAGAATTAATAAATTTTAAATAAATTAAACTATTTGATGTTTTTTTAACTTTATTTGTGATTTAAATAATTTGTAATAACGCTTTTTTATTTGATATAAAACATTTAAAATTAGTTAAAAATAAATTTTAGCAGAACAAAAACTTATTGAATAAATTCACAATTTATTTTATTAAAACATATAAATTGATACTTTTCAAGTTTTTTCGTATGACAAATTTCGACTTTTTCTGTGTAAAATATAATAAATAAAACTGCTAATATACTAATAAATAGTACGATTAACAGTTTTTCGTTAATATTTTTCTCTGACCTGTCCCTAATAGCTTGAAAATAAGCACTGGGACCTGTCCCCAATTATTTCGTTCCGAAAATTCTGTCTCCTGCATCTCCTAAGCCTGGAACTATGTATTTATTTTCATTTAAGTGGTCATCTATATGTGCACAATAAATTTGTACATCTGGATGGGCTTTTTCTATTTTTTCAATTCCCTCTGGTGCTGCAATTATAGATAAGAATTTAATTTTCTTTGCTCCTTTTGCTTTTAAGGCTTCTATTGCGTCTATACCAGATCCGCCTGTTGCAAGCATTGGGTCTAAAATAATAACTTCTCTTTTTTCCAAATCTTTTGGAACTTTAAAATAATAATTTACTGGTATAAAAGTTTTTTCATCTCTATACATTCCAATATGACCAATTTTTGCATTTGGAATTACTCTAATTACACCATCTAACATTCCTGTTCCTGCTCTTAAAATTGGAATAAATGCGTATTTATCTTCATCTAATTTTCCTGTTTGCATTTTGCAAATTGGTGTTTCTATTTCTGTTTGTTCTAATACAGCATCTTTCATTGCTTCATAGCATAAAAACATAGCTATCTCGCTAACTAGCTCTCTAAATTCTTTTGTTCCTGTATGTTTATCTCTTAATATTGCTAATTTATGTTCAATTAAAGGATGTTTTAATTCTATTGCTTTCATTTTATTATTATATTAGCTTTAAACTATTATAAATATTAGTTTAAAGCTAATAATCTCCTTATATTAAAATTTAGGTTTTGTTGGTACCTATAAACATAATTTTATTTAATAAATTTATAAAATATTTATTAAACTTTCATTTCTTCTTTAGCTTTCTTTTCTTTCTTTTCTGCTTTTTGTTTTTTCTTTGCTTCTATTTCTTCTTCAGATTTTTCTCTTGGAATGCAAAGGTTAAGTATAATTCCTACTATAGCTGCTAAACTCATTCCAGAAAATGCTATTGATAAGTCTCCACTAATAATAGAAACTGTTGCTCCTCCTAAGCCAAGTACTAACATAGATGCTCCTACTACTACGTTTTTAGGATCTTCAAAGTCTATTTGATTTTTAATAAGTACTTTAAGTCCATTTACTGCAATGAATCCATAAAGTAAAAGTGATACTCCTCCTAAAACTGCATTTGGTATTGTAGAAACTAACGCTGTGAATTTTCCTAAAAATCCTATTAAAATTGCAATAATTGCAGCTAAGCCAATTACCCATACTGATGCAACTTTTGTCATTCCAACTACTGATGTGTTTTCTCCATAAGTAGTATTTGCAGGTCCTCCAAGTAAGCCTGCTACAAATGTTGCTACACCATCTCCTAATAGGGTTCTATCTAGTCCTGGATCTCTTAATAAATCTTTTCCTATAATGTTACTTAATGATGTATGATCTCCTATATGTTCACATATTGTTACTAATGCAACTGGTGCAATTGTAATTAATGCTGCAAAATTTGGTGTATAGTTTACAAATGGTATTACAAATTGTGGAATGCTAAAGAATTTAGCTTCTACTACTGGTGTAAAGTCTACCATTCCTAAAATTACTGATAACACATATCCTGATATAATTCCTACTAAAAATGGAATTACTTTTAAAAATCCTTTTGCTCTTGTCATAACAACTGCTGTTACTAAAAAAGATACAGCGGCTACTAAAACAGTTTTCCAATCAAATGCAGTTCCTGCTGCTAAACCTATTTGACTAATAGCACTTGGTGCTAAGCCTAAACCTATTATCATAATCATTGGTCCAATTACAATTGGTGGTAATAATTTGTCTAGCCAATTTTTTCCTACGAAGTGAATAATTGTTGCTACTATGACATATATTAAACCTACTGCCATAACACCAACCATTGCTCCTGAAATTCCACCTTTTAAATATGCTGCTGCAAGTGGTGCTATAAATGCAAATGAACTTCCTAAATAAACTGGTGATTTACCTTTTGTACATAAAATGTAAAGTAATGTTCCTATTCCTGATGTAACCAAGGCAACTGGAATAGTAAGTACTGTTTCTCCTGCTGCTGAATTTACTAATATTGGTACTAAAATTGTTGCACCAAACATAGCAAATACGTGTTGAATTGCTAATACAATCCACTTTGGAATTGATGGTTTTTCGTTAACATCTAAAAGCATTTTAGTTTCTTTCATGTTTTTTCCTCCTTCTTGGAAACTTTTAGTTTCCTAATTAAAATAAAAATTATTGGGATATGTATTTTTCTTTTTTGCAAAAAATAACAAAACTTGTATTTTAAAAAAAACACTAATAGTAAATATTAGTGTTTTAAAAAATAAATATATTTAATAATAAAATAAAAAACAAAATTACAGGGATAGTAGCAAAGCTTGCTACTTTTATTTTAGCATATGTTGTTTTTTGTTTTAAAAATTTTGTCATTTTTTGCACCCCTCGAAAAAATTTTACTATAACTTTTTTTAAAATGCAAGTGTTTTTTTAATTTTTTTAAATGCAGAATTTAACTTTTTAAGCTGCCCTTTTTTAAAATGCCGGCTGAAGATGTGTTATTACTCACAATATTAACATATTTATATCTTAATAGCATAGTATAAAATTAGTTGAAAGGATTGATGTATATGGAAAATATTAAAATAGCAGTTATTGGAGCAACTGGTCTTGTTGGTCAAACTGTTTTAAAAGTATTAGAAGAAAAAAACTTACCTATTTCTGAATATGCTTTTTTGGCTTCTAAACGTTCTTGTAATAAAAAAATTTTATTTTTTGGGAAAGAATATATAGTTAAAGAACTTACAGATACTTCTTTTGATGAAAATTTCAATTATGCTATTTTTTGTGCAGGTTCTGAAGTTTCTAGAAAATTTGCTCCAATTGCTACTTCTAAAGGATGTATTGTAATTGATAATAGCAGTTATTTTAGAATGGATTATAATGTACCATTAATAGTTCCAGAAGTAAACCCAGAAGATATTAAAAATCATCATGGAATTATTGCTAATCCTAACTGTTCTACTATACAGGCAGTTGTTGCTTTAAAACCTTTAGATGATAATTACTCTATAAAAAGAATTGTATATAGCACATATCAAGCTGTTTCTGGCGCTGGTTATAAAGGTGTTATGGACTTAAAAAATGGCATTTCTAACTTTTTAGCTACCAATGATGGTATTGATTTATTAAAAAATAGCAATCAAAATTATGAACTTCAGAAATTTCCATTACCTATTTTTAGTAATTGCTTGCCACATATTGATGTATTTTTAGAAAATGGTTACACAAAAGAAGAAGAAAAAATGATTAATGAAACTAGAAAGATTTTGAAAAAGCCAAATTTAAAAATAACTGCTACTACTGTAAGAGTACCTGTTTTTAATAGTCATAGTGAATGTATTAATGTGGAATTTGAAAAAGATTTTAATTTATATGATCTAAAAGGAATTTTAAAAAGTTCTCCTGGAATAATTTTAAAAGATGATTTTCAAGATGAAGTTTACCCTACTACTTTAGATACTAATGGGCAAGATAAGGTTTTTGTTGGAAGGGTTCGTAGAGATTATAGTGTAAAATTTGGTATTAACTTATGGGTTGTTGCTGATAATGTTAGAAAAGGTGCTGCTAGCAATGCAGTACAAATTTTAGAAAGATTAATTTAAGGAGGCATATTAGTCCTCCTTAAATGTATCTTCTAAAGTATAAATTTAGTACCATAATTATATTTTTTTGCATATAATTTAGAGTAAACTATAGAAAGGAAAATGCTAGTTACTTATTCTAGCAAGGTTAGTAAGTTGAAAAAAAGTTTATTTATTGGCTGTGGTACAGCTTTAGTTACACCTTTTACTGAAGCTGGAATTAATTATGATGAACTTAAGAAATTAATTGATTTTCAAATTATTCAAGGTGCAGATGCTATTATTATATGTGGAACAACAGGTGAAAGTTCTACTATGTCTTTAGATGAAAAAAAACAAGTTATTAAATTTACAGTAGAAAATGTACATAATAAAATTCCTGTTATTGCAGGTACCGGTGGAAATAATACTAAAGAAGTAATTTTACTTTCGCAATATGCTAAAAATGTTGGAGTAAACGGACTTCTTATTGTTACACCATATTATAATAAAACTACACAAAATGGCTTAATAGAGCATTATAGTAAAATTGCTGAAAGTGTTTCTCCACTTCCTATTATTTTATATAATGTTCCAAGTAGAACAGGTCTTAACATTGAGCCAGATACATGCTATACTCTTTCTAAGATTCCAAATATTGTTGGTATTAAAGAAGCAAGTGGAAATATTTCTCAAGTAGCAAAAATTGCTAATTTATGTGGAAATGAGCTATTTATTTATTCCGGAAATGATGATCAAATACTTCCTATATTATCTTTAGGTGGAATTGGCGTTATTTCTGTGCTTTCTAACATTGCTCCTAAATTTGTACACAATATAGTGTTTGATTATTTAAGTGGAAATTATACTTTGGCAGTTGACTCTCAGTTAAAAGCAATTCCACTTATAAATAGCTTATTTAGTGAAGTTAACCCAATACCTGTAAAAGCAGCTTTAACACTTATGGGTTATAATGTTGGAAACCCTCGTCTTCCACTTATTCCAATATCTAATATTAATGGAAAAAAACTAGAAAATGAAATGAAAAAAATGAAAATTATTTAAATTTTCTTAATTTTTATTAAAATTATGTCGCTTTTTGAAAATATATGTTATAATTAAATTATATTAGATGAAAAAAGGAGATTTTTACTCTATGTTAATTACAAAAGACTTGATTATACAAAAAAGTTCTTATGCTGAATTCTTTTGTATAATTAAAGATTTAATAAAAAATGAAACTGTACAAAAAATGAAAATATTTAATCAACATGCAAATGTTTCTTGTTATAAGCATTGTATGCAAGTTGCTTATTATACTTATATTGTTTGTAAAAAGCTAAATTTAGATTATATTTCTGCAACTCGTGGTGCTATGCTACATGATTTATTTTTATATGATTGGCATACACATATAATGGAAAGTAAAAAATTTACTAGCATGCATGCTTTTAGTCATCCTAAAAAAGCTTTAAAAAATGCAACTGAAATTTTTAATTTAAATAAAATTGAACAAGATGTTATTTTAAATCATATGTGGCCAGTAACAATTAAAATTCCTCATTATAAAGAAACTTTTATTGTTACACTTGCAGATAAGTTTAGTGCCATGAAGGAAACATTTTCTTATTTAATTAATTTATTACATACTAAAAAAGCATATAAATATGCTTATGTATTTTTAAGTCTTATTGTTTTTAGAATAATTTAATTATTTTTGTAATATTTCTATACTCTCTTTAATATACATTAAAGAGAGTATTTTTTGTTTTAAAAAAGAGGTGTGTTATTTGCTTAAAATATTAGTAAATGGAATTAATGGAAAAATGGGAACTGAGGTTGCTAAACTTATTATGAACGATAAAACTTTGCATTTATTAGGCGGATTAGATAACTATATTTCTCATAATTTGCCATATCGCGTTTTTGATAATGTAAATGATATTATTGAAAAACCAAATATAATAATTGATTTTTCAGTTCCAGAAGCTACAATTTCTATTCTTCCATTTGCAATTCAAAATAAAATTCCAATTGTTATTGCTACAACTGGCTTTTCTAGTATGCAACAAGATGAAATTATAAATGCAAGTAAACATATTCCTATTTTTCAGAGCAGCAACATGTCGTATGAAATCGCTATTATGAGTAAAATAGTAGCTAAGCTTTCCAAAGATTTACCAAATTCTGAAATTGAAATTGTTGAAACTCATCATAATAGAAAAAAAGATGCCCCAAGTGGTACTGCGCTAATGCTTGCTAATAGTATAAATGAGGCAAATGATAATATTTATAGCTATAATTTTAATAGATTTGAAAATTTAGAAAAAAGAAAGCCAAAGGAAATTGGCTTTTCTAGTATTCGTGGTGGAAATATTATAGGAGAGCATTCTGTTTTATTTTTTAATGAAAACGAAACTTTGGAAATAAAGCATACAGCTTATTCTAAAATTGTTTTTGCTAAAGGTGCTATTGAAGCTGCTAAATTTTTAATAAAGCAAGAAAATGGCATTTATGGTATTGCTGACCTGTCCCCAAGTGCTTAAAAATGAGTAATTGGACCTGTCCCCTAAAAAATGTTTACAATTTTTAGGGCATTTTTGTCTTTTATATGCTCTAATATAAAATTGCAGTTGCTAATTGATTCGGCTGCCATTGCTGCTTCTTTTGATTCAACATCTGCTTTAGTTTTTGCTATTTCTGTTTGTACTTTTTCTAATTCATTATGTTCTATATAATAAGCCATTACTTCATTTTTTTCTTCCCATATTTTTTCAATTTCTTCCATTTTTTTATTTGACTCTTCCCAATTTTTATTTTCTATTTCTTGTTTTAAATTATCTAAATTTTTGCTCATTTCTTCTACTGATTTATTTGTATTGTTTTGAGTAATAATATTTCCTACAACAATTAAAACAAGTACAATAACTATAATTACAATTTCTTTATACATTAACTTTTTTACCTTTCTTTTTAAAAGTTTTATAAAATTGCTTATAATAGCTTATAATTTATTTATGCTTAAATTATTATAAAATTTTATAATTTTTAATTTTCCTTTTCTTTTGCTTGGCAAAATATTTGTCCTTTTCCGTCATAAGTTACTATTAATGCTTCTTCTGGCTTTATATTAAATTTTTCTACTTGTTTATTTAGCCAATTTAAATCTCTTCCTATTTGTTTTAAATTATTTAGCATAACTTTTCCATCAACTACTAAGTCATAAGGAATTCCTTCATAATCCGGCTCAATATTAAAGTCTTCTGGTATAGCTGTTCTTTTATTTGGTTTTTGAATAACTGTTACTTGCCCATTTGTTTCTAAAATAGCATATTCTACATCTCCTAAATTAACTACATTACTTCCTCTTAATCTTTCTTGAAGTTCATTTATAGTAAATCTTTCTTTTTTTAAGGCTTTTTCATCTATTTTTCCTCTATAAATTAGAATGCTAGGTTTTCCACACATTATTTCTCTTGCTTTTATACTTTTCATATTAATTAATGAAATTAATAAATGCATTACTAATAATCCTAAAATAGGAATTATTCCATTTGAAATTGGAATTCCTGTATCAGACATTGGAATTGATGCTAAGTCTGCAATCATAATTGAAATAGCAAGTTCAAACGGTTGAAGCTGACCTATTTCTCTTTTTCCCATTAATCTCATAACAATAAGTACAAGTATGTACAAAAAAATAGTTCTTATTAATGTAATTAACATATTTTCTCCTTCTTTTTTATTTTTTAATTAATATAATTTTGAGCAAAAAAAATAAATTTATTCAAGCAAATGAATAAATTTTTATTTTTAGTTCATAATACAAATTAGAAAACCATGAAATTTAAATATAGATAATTCTTTTAAAAAGGAGGTTTTAAGTTATGTCAAATAACCAAGCAAACACTCAAACAAGTTCAAATAGTAAAAGTACAGTATGGCAAATTATTGGCAGATTAGTTACTGCTGGTGTTGTACTTGCTATAACTGCTTTTTTCACACCAGGATTTCAGATTAATGGTTTTTGGGCATTAGCAGCTGCTGCTATTGTTCTTACTGTTATTGATTATTTAATTACTCGTTTTACTGGTTTACATGCAAGTTCATTTGGAAAAGGCTTTGTAGGATTTGTTCTTTCTGCAGTAGTACTATATGTTACACAATACTTTGTTGCAGGTTATACAGTATCTTGGATGGCTGCAATTATTGGTGCTTTAGTATATGGTGTTGTAGATTATTTCTTACCTGGCGAACAACAAGAATAAGCTTATACAAGAAAAAAGATTATCAACTTTAGCAAGTGATAATCTTTTTTTATGTACGACAGGCATATCGTACATATTTAAAGCTACTTGTAGTAAATTGCCACAAGTAGCTTTTTTGGTTTAGCAACATTTGTTTTTGTTACATATTCTTTCTATTATTCTTATTATAATTAATATTGCAAGTATTACTGCTAAGATTATAAAAGCTGCTAATGCAGCTGCAATAACAGCAGCTACTGCTGGAATAGAGCCAATAATTAATCCTAATGTAATACCTAATAATACAGATAATATAAATACTATAACATCTATACAACATTTATTATTTCTTTTTGGTTTGCATTCATTATTACATATTGTAACACATTTATTATCATTCTCGCACATGTTCTACACCCCCTAGTAATACTTGTGCTTAAAAGTATTACTAATATATTATATGTACGAGCATATTATTTTTTTACAAAATTCTACAATTTTTTTAAATATACCTACTCTTTAAAATCCATCATATTATCTATTTGCATTTGTCCTGCCCTTGTTACGCTATTATAGCCATACTTTTCCTTTATATTATCCAGTGCTTTATCTAGCTTTTGTTGTTTTTCATTTTTAGGTGTATCAAATAAAGAAATTTGCTGAATCATTGGAGAAGTTAATTTATCTAACTTTATTCCAATAAGTCTTATAGGTTGGCTCTTATATAATTCTTTTAACACTTCTTTTGCAGTTTCATAAATTATTTTTGTGCTATTAGTTGGTGTTAATAATGTTTTTTGATGCGAATAGTTTTTAAATTCGTTTGTTCTTATTTGCACGCCTATTGTTGAAGTAAGTAAATTATGTTTTCTTAGTCTATATGTGGTTTGCTCAGCAAGTGCAAGCAAAACTTCCTCTAATTTTTCTATATTGGTTATATCTTTAGGCATAGTAACTGAATTGCCTATACATTTTGGCTCTTCTGGCTCAGAATTTACTTCTGATAAATCTATTCCATTTGCATATTCCCATATAGTTTTTCCAAATTTACCAAATAGTTTTTCTATATCTAGCTTGCTTCTTGAAGCTAAATCTCCTATTGTATTTATTCCTAATTGTTTTAATTTTGGAATGCTTTTTCTGCCTACCATAAAAAGCTCAGATATTGAAAGTGGCCACATTTTAGTAGGTATTTCTACTTCATATAAAGTATGAACTTTATCTGGCTTTTCAAAGTCTGATGCCATTTTTGCAAGTAATTTATTTGGTGCTACTCCAATATTTACTGTAAAACCAAGTTCTTGCTTTACTCTTGAATGAATTTCATAGGCTATGTCTAAGTCTGTTTTACCATTTGGTATAAATGATGTAATATCTAAAAAACATTCATCAATAGAAAATCTTTCTATTTTATTTGTGTATTCACAAAGAATGTTGTATAGGGCATTTGAATATTTACGATAAACTTTAAAATTACTTGAATAAATTTCAAGATTTGGACATTTTTGTTTTGCAAAATAAATTGGTTCTGCTGTTTTTATTCCATACTTTTTAGCAGGTGTACTTTTGGCTAAAACTATTCCTTTTCGTTTTTCTTCATCTCCACCAATAATAGAAGGTATGCTTCTTATATCTACCTTTGCTCCATTTTTTAGCATTTCAACTGCAGTCCATGAGAGAAATGCGTTATTAACATCTACATGTAAAATTTTTCTTTCCAAAAATATCACCTGTTTAAATTGTAAAACAGTTGTTTCTATTTGTCAATTATTATTTAAATGAATTTTAATAGAAAAAATTGTTTTATTTTTAAACATACTTTCTAACCATTAGTCTTATTTTGCCCTTTGATGTTGTTGATAGTATTTGCCCTATTTCAAATTTTCCTTTTCCTCTTATTGTTAAAATATCGTTTTCTTTTAGTGTGGTAGCATTTTTTGTTTTTAATTCATAATTTATAAATACTCTTTCTTGTGCTATTATTTCATTTGCTTTACTTCTAGATAAGTGTAAAATTTCAGATACAACTACATCAAGTCTCATTTGAGGAATTAATATTATTATTTCTTCTTTTTGAATTGGAGCTATGTTTAGCTCTGATAATTCTTTGATAATAATTTCAGATTTTTGAAATCTAGTTAATTCTTGTAATTGTCTTTTTAAATAATCTGCCATTTCAGTTTGAACTATAATATCTGCTCCAGCTTCATTTACTATAATATCTCCTATTATTTCACGTTTAATTCCAAGCTTCATTATTCCGCCTAAATATTCTGAATGATTATATTTTCCTTGAAGTTCTTGTGGTAATGTAATAGATATTACTTTCATATTTTGCATAATTACTGAATTATTTTCATTTTGTACTAAAAATATTTCTTCTATTTTTTCTGGATATATAAATAGCATTTTTCTTTGTGCTTCTTCATAGCCTCCACTTAAAATATAATTAGTTTCATTGCTTGCTTTTAAAACTTTACTTACTGTGTTTTGCTGATATGCATCTAAAAAATCTGTTACTTGTATTTGATTTTTTGTATGCACAAATTTTAATTTGTCTAATACTTTTGAAACTAATAATTTATCTTCTTGTTTTGGAAATTGTTTTAATAATTCTTGTTTATCCATTTTTTAATTCCTTTTCTAATTTTTTTATTCTTCATGTTTGATTTTTTAATAAAAACTTATTTATATCGTCATGTTTACGCTATCTTGTTTATTTTCTTTTTCAAAGTATTGTATTATATCGTCTTTAATGCTTTCTTCATCTAGACCATATAGCTTTTCTATTTCTTCTACTTTACCATGTTTAATAAATTCATCTGGGTAGCCATATGCTTTTATAAATTTATTTGACATATTGTTTTTTTGTAATACTTCTAAAGTAGAAGTTGCAAGACCTCCCTCAATAATTCCATCTTCTATTGTAATAATTTTTCCTGTTTTAGAAACAGATTCTATAATAGTATTTTCATCTATTGGCTTTAAAAATCTAGCATTTATTACTTCGGCATTAATGTTTTGCTTTTCTAATATATCTGCTACTATTTTTGCTTTAGCTACCATTTTTCCAATTGCTAAAATAGTTAAGTCTTGTCCTTCTTCTATTATTTCTGCTTTTCCAGTTACAATTTTTTCAGCATTTTGTATGTTTGCTTCGTAATTTGTTTGCTTAATTTTATCGAAAGAAATATTTTTTTCTTCTCCACCTCTTGGGTAGCGAATAGCAACTGGAGAACCTAAATTTATAGCATATTCTAGCATTTGTTTTAATTCATTAAAGTCTTTTGGCGCTATAATAGTTAAATTTGGTACTATATTTAAAAATGCCATATCATAAATTCCTTGATGAGTTTTGCCATCATTACCTACAATACCTGCTCTATCTATGCAAAGAACTACTGGTAAATTTTGCATTGCTATGTCATGAATTACTTGGTCATAGCATCTTTGGTAAAAAGATGAATATATAGATACAACTGGTATTAAACCTGCTTTTGCCATACCTGCTGCCATTGTTAAGCTGTGCTGTTCTGCTATTCCTACATCAAAAAATCTATTTGGAAATTTTTTAGCAAATTCTGCAAGTCCTGTTCCATCTTTCATAGCTGCAGTAATTGCTACTATTTTTTCATTTTTCTTAGCTAAATCTACTAAAGTTTCGCCAAATACTTTTGAATAATCTGGTGCTTTTTCTTTTGTACTTTTACCAGTTACTATATTAAAGCTAGATGTACTGTGAAATTTATCTGGATTTTCTTCTGCTGGAATATAGCCTTTTCCTTTTTTAGTTAAAACATGTATTAATACAGGGCCTTCTTGCATTTTTGCTTTATTAAAAATATCTTCTAGTTTTTCTATATTGTGCCCATCTACTGGACCTAAATAGCAAAACCCTAATTCTTCAAAAAGCATATTTGGAATTACTAATTGTTTTACTACTCGTTTCATTCTTCTAACAAGATTGATTATATTATCTCCTGTATTTCCTGGTAATTTTCTTACAATTTTTTTAATATATTCATTAGATTTTTTATAGCTTTTTCTAGTTCTTAATCTAGTTAAAAAGCTAGATATTCCACCTACATTTTTAGAAATGCTCATTTCGTTATCATTTAATATAACTATTAAATTTGTTTTACTACAACCTGCATCATTTAAGGCCTCTAGCGCCAATCCACCAGTAAGAGCTCCATCTCCTATTACTGCAATTACTTTATAATTTTCTTTTTTTATATCTCTTGCTCTTGCCATACCTAAAGCTGCTGAAATAGATGTACTGCTATGACCTGTTTCAAATGAGTCATACTCTGATTCTGAGCATTTTGGAAAACCAGAAATTCCGTCTAATTGTCTTAATGTGTTCATTTTATCTCGTCTTCCTGTTAGCATTTTATGAATATAAGTTTGATGACCTACATCCCAAATAATTTTATCATTTGGTGTATCAAATGAACTATGAAGTGCAATTGTAAGCTCTACTACACCTAAGTTTGATGCTAAATGTCCACCTGTTTTAGATACTGTACTTAAAAGTTCTCGCCTTAAATTTTCTGCTAATTCTTCTTTTTCTTTTATATTTAATTTTCTTAAATTTTCTGGAGTTTGTATTTTATATAGGTCTTCCAAAGTATCCCGTCCTTTTTTAATTTTTTGTTTTTTATATTTATAGTTATAATTACATTAAAGTTCGAATAGTACTATTTTTCGCAGTTTTGAGAGGTCCCGTTCTGAGTTTACTTCTTTGAACCAGCTCCTGCAACGGGCAATTTGAAAAACAAGAAAACTAGTACTATTCGAGCTGGTTAACTATAAAACCATTAACAAGTACTATTTAACTTTCTTTTACTAACTTTTTATATAAATTTCCCTTTTCTTCAAAGTTTTTAAAAAATCCATAGCTTGCAGCTGTTGGAGAAAGCAAGCAAATTTTATTTTTTTCTGTTACATTTTTAGCTGTTTCAACCGCTTCTTCTAAAGTATTTACTATATACACTTTTTCCTGCTTTAGTTTCTTAGCAATATCATGTCCTGTTTTTGGCATGCAAATTATATTTTCAATATTACTATTATTTAAATATTTTATAAAGTCTGTATAATCTATGCCCCTGTCCATTCCGCCTATTATTAATGTATTAACCTCTTTTAATGCTTCTACCGCTTCTATTGTAGCCATTGGAACAGTGCCTATACTATTATCGTAGTATATAACATCATCAAATTTTCCAACTAATTCTAATCTATGTTCTAAAGTTTTAAATTCACTTATAGTTTTAATTGTTTTATTTAAGTCTAATTTTAATATTTCAGAAACGCCAAGTACAAACATTATATTATTTAAGTTATAATCTCCAATTAAGTTTCTTGGCTCATTTTTATCATATATAAATTTATTATTAAAATATACTTTGTTTTCCTTTAAATATATATTGCTATTTTGCTTTGCCTTAAAGCTTACTTTATATTCCTTTGCTTTTACATCTTTTACTAGATTATTTATTGTTTCACTATCAGCATTGTATAAAAAGTAATCTGAACTCGTTTGATATTTGAATATATTACACTTAGCTTTTGCATATTCTTCAAATGATTTATAGTGGTCTAAATGTTCCTCATAAATGTTTAATAGTATTGCAATATTAGGTGATAGTTTCATATATTCTAATTGATGTGATGACATTTCTAAAACTACCGTCATATTTTCTTCTAGTTTATCTATATAATCAAAAGCTGGTATTCCAATATTTCCTAAAAGCATACAATTTACATTTTGTTTTTTTAAAACATTATATATTAATGAACTTGTTGTGCTTTTGCCCTTTGTTCCTGTAATTCCTATAGTAAAAACATTAAAAAATTCTAGTAATAACTCTAATTGTGATTTTATTTTGTTTTTATATTTTTTTATATCAATTTTTGCAAAAGATATTCCTGGAGATTTCATTATTATATCATAATCATTTAAATCTTCTAAATATTTTTCTCCACATATAACTTCTATGTTATTATCTTTTTTTACAGTTTTAGAAATTTCTTTTAAATCTTCTTTTTGGTCTGCAATATATATTTTTTGATTTTTTAAATATTTTCTTATTAATTTATATGTTGACTGTCCTTCTCTTCCAAAACCTAATATAAGTACTTTTTTGTTTTTAAAATACTCTATTAAATCATTTATCAATTAAAAATACCTCTTTTCTTAGCATATCATTTTGCTCTTTATTTAAGTTATTTTCTTTGTTATATAACATTGTAATATCATTTTTAGTATCTACTAAGTTATAATTGTTTTTATAATATTCTAGTAAATATGGCAAACTTTCATTTTTGCTTTCTAAGTTTTGTATTGTTTTACTTATTGCAAAATTTACTTCTTCAAAAGTTCCAACACAGTCAAAGGGCTTTGCTATGCCATTTCCTGTTAATTCTATAAATGTTTGTAATAAGCTTTCTTTTTCAAATAAGTCTTCACCAAAAATCTCGGTTAATTTTTCTTTATATAAATATGGACTTAATATAGTATATGCAAATAAGCATTTAGCGCAGTTACAGCACCATTTCCACTCTTTTCCCTTGCTTCCAACATTACAGCTTTTAAATACTTTATGATATTTTTCCTTTCTTGCAAATATTTTTGCAATTTGTAATTCGTTTAATGGTCTTAAAAAGCTAAAATATTTTACAGGAGCTTTTAAGTATTTTTTAGAGTATTCTTCAAAATCACATTCAAATTCGTAACTTTTAGAATATTGATGGTTTATTTTTTCTCCAACAATGTTTGACTCGTTTGCACTGTTTTCATTTGATAATGCAACATATTTTTTTGAAAGTAAATATGCTACAAAGTATGTTAAAAATGCAAGCATTGCAGAAAATGGTGTATGTCCATTTATGAAGCCTTGTTTATTTAAGTTTATTAAGTTTTGATCTATTTCTCTATAAATTTCTATTATATTGTTATCTTCTAAACCTGCTATTTTAGCACATTCTATTGTTACAGGTTTTGGATTAACAATTAAAGCATAATCATTTTTATTATTTATTTTTAAGGTTTCTAATGTTACAACAGAGTCTTTTCCTCCGCCAATTGGAACTATGTAGCCATTTGAGGAATCTTTTATTTCTTCATAATTAAATTCATTTGTTTCGTTTATGCACTCTATGTTTACAAAATCATTGATGTTAGTTTGTATATTGTTTGTATAAAATAGTTCTCCTAATCCATAAAAATATAGCTTTTTAAACCATTCTACTTGTTTTTTATTTAAATAACCACATTTAATAATTATTTTTGGTGAACATGTGCATTTCCAATAGCTTATAAGCTCTATAAGTCCTATATGAAATATCATATTTTTTGCATATTTAGTATTAATATCTTTAAAGTTTAAATTCTTTTTTAATATTTTTATTTGTGGATTAAATTTTGTAAGATTTGGTATTTCGAATTCATATTGTAAGTATATGGCTTTACTATCTTGCTTTACTGAATAATTGTTAAAATAAAATTCTTTATATTTATTTCTGTATTCTTCAAATTTTAATGAATTATTCATATTTTAAAATTAGCCCTTTCTTTTAAACTTATTATTATAATACTTTTTTTGATTGGTATTGTTACTATTTTTTGTAAATTATATTTTACTAGAGTTATTATAGCAAATAATGCAATATTTATAAATAGTTTTATGAATTTTCTTGTTTTCTAGTTTGAACTGCAAAATAAATTTTGGCAGGAGCAATTACTTTTTTTCTGCTATCTCAATTAATAAAGACCATCTTTTTGAACTGAACCCAAAAAGTTAGACACTTTTTTGATTAAGTTTATATTAGGCTACTTTTAAGGAGTGAATTCTG
>CANQPV010000025.1 GCA_947625825.1 uncultured Clostridia bacterium
AAATTTATAAAAATAAATAAAAATTAAAGATAAATGGAGAAATCGAGAGATAATTACTTCATTTATAGAGATAGGAGTATAATTAATGGCAAATAGTAAATTAAGGGGCGTAAAATGCTCTTTTTGTGGAAAATCTCAAGAAGCAGTTAATAGAATAGTAGCAGGCCCAGGAGTATATATTTGTGATGAATGTATTAAAGTATGCAATAACATTTTAGAAGATGAACTTTATGAAGATACACAAATTACGTACACAACTAAAACAAAAGAAAAATTGCCTACTCCAGCAGAAATTAAACAAATATTAGACTCGTATGTAATAGGTCAAGAAGAGGCTAAAAAGACTCTATCTGTTGCAGTTTATAATCACTATAAAAGAATTAATAATAAAAATGATGATGAAGATGATGTAGAAATACAAAAAAGTAATGTTTTGCTACTAGGACCAACAGGTTGTGGAAAAACATTGCTTGCACAAACTTTAGCTAGAATTTTACAAGTACCTTTTGCTATAGCAGATGCTACTACTTTAACAGAAGCAGGCTATGTAGGAGAAGATGTTGAAAACATTCTGCTAAAACTAATTCAAGCAGCAGACTACGATGTAGAAAAAGCAGAAAAAGGAATTATATATATAGATGAAATAGATAAAATATCAAGAAAATCTGAAAATCCATCTATTACAAGAGATGTTAGTGGAGAAGGTGTACAGCAAGCACTACTTAAAATTATAGAAGGAACAGTAGCTTCTGTACCACCACAAGGTGGTAGAAAACATCCACACCAAGAATTTATACAAATTAACACAGAAAATATTTTGTTTATTTGTGGTGGAGCATTTGAAGGCCTAGAAAAAATTGTAAAAGATAGAATTGGTAAAAAATCAATAGGCTTTGGTGCTCAAATAGAAAGCAACAAAGACATTAATAAATACAAAGTATTTGAACAATTATTACCACAGGATTTATTAAAATTTGGTTTAATACCAGAATTTGTTGGAAGGCTTCCAATTATAGCTACATTACAAGAATTAGATAGAAATGCTTTAATAGATATTGTAACAAAACCAAAAAATGCTTTAGTAAAACAATATCAAAAACTATTTAAACTAGATAATGTAGAACTAGAATTTGAACAAGAAGCTTTAGAAAAAATTGTAGATAAAGCAATAGAAAGAAAAACAGGAGCAAGAGGTTTACGTTCTATTATAGAAGATATTATGAGAGATATTATGTTTGAAATACCTTCTAATCCAAAAATAGAAAAATGTATTATTACTAAAGCAACTGTTCAAAATGGTGAAGCACCTAATATTATTATTAACAATAATAGAGAAGTGACAGCTCAAAAAACAGTAAAAACAAAAAGGCAAACAACAACTAAAAAAAGCGAAACAGCTTAAAGATATATAATCAAAAATAACTTAATAAATATATAAAAGCAAGAGGGTATCCTAAATGAACTACTACTTTAAAAGTAGGAAGTTCAAAATAGAAACCCTCTTGTTTTGGTCAGAAATTAAATATCTTTTTATTATTAATCCAAATCAATACACCATAATTGATTTTCTTTAGAATGGATGCTTTTTTAAATTATTCCACATTCCAAATAATATAAAGTATAAGGAAAAGCCTAATATTGGACTTACAAAGATAGAAATTACAATATAAACCCATATTGGGTGTACCAGATCTGCTTTTTCATATTTCGCATTTTCAAATTTGCATAATCCTTTAGATATAATAGTGTTATCTTCAATACTAAAAGAACGATTTGAAATAGGAATTTTCGCCGTAAGCTTGGCTTTAATTGACTCTACTGTAACAACTAACTCATCTTCATTAAAATAGAAATCAGCTGTTAATGTTTCATCGGTTAAAGCATTTCTGTCAAGCGTTTTAGCTACTTTAAAAGCTTCTTCTTTTAATAGCTCATAATGTTCTTCTGTAGGAGGATCATGTCTTGCGATTTGTGCTGCAGGCCCAAACAACGCAGCAAAGAAATAGAAAATGCCAAAAAGAACTGCAACAACTATTACGATAATCCGATAAACTTTCATTTAATTTTGCTCCTTTCTCGAATTCGAGTTTGTTCAATTCTTATATAAGTAAGCCTACTCTGACCAAATAGGCATAATAAAGGATTTATACAATAAAAATATTGCATATAAATAATAACACAAATTAACATAAAAGTAAAGTTATTCTTGGCATTACAAAAAAAGATAACCAAAGAAAATTATAATTTGAAGCGAGAAAACATAGATTTGAATAATAAATTGTTAAACTTAAAGATTTATCTTTCTTTTTGAAAGCAAAAGTTTTAGGAGATAGTGTAGCTTGGAATGATGAAATTGATATAGCTCAAGAACATTTATATAAGTATAGTAAGTCGATTTAATATTAAACATTCATAATTTAATTATATAAACAGATTGCTAACTTTTAATAGATTTTATATTAATGTGAAAAGTCCAACTCTGATAGAATTGGACTTTTCGTGTTCTTTAGAACATGGTGGCTTCTACTCCAGCATCAGCTATTTCGACTTTTATTCCGTCGTTATTGGATACTATTAAGGAGTATCTTGACACCTTAAATGGGTATTGTGCAAAATACCAGGAACTATCCCAAGTAATAACTCCAATCTGTTTAAAAGGTTTACCAGGATGTCCAGGGTCTGACGGTGAATTCCAGTTCATGAATTCAATATCGTCCATTTTGGCTAACTTCTTTAATTGTTCAATAACCTGGTCAGGAATGTTATAAAAGAAAACATTACAACCTCTTTCTCCAGTCTCTTTGGCGAAATCCTTTAAAGCTTCCTTTATTGGATCCCATACCTCTCTTCCATCCCGTAGCAATGCACCATTTTTGATTGCTACGAGGGACAAGTCGCGCAACTCTTTTCCAAAACTCATAATGCTACCTCCTAAAATATTATTGGAATATGGTTTATAGTTCCATTTTTTCTCTCTTTTCTATTTAGAATATAGAGAAAAAATATTGCTATGACAATATGTATTATATCATATTTGTTTACATAAGTCAATTAAAATATTATTGCTTTTCACTAGTCTTTTCAAATATATGCTAGTATTATTAAAATTTTATAGATTAAAATTAAATATTATGCTATACTTATTGCATATAAAACTATTAGCCCGTAATTATACAAGCAATAATAAACTAGGAAGTGATAGTAATGAAAGAAAAGCTACCTAAAAAGCAAATTGTAATGTTTGGTGGAAGTTTTAATCCGCCACTTAATTCACATTTTCTACTAGCACAGCAAATAATAAATGAATATAGTGAGATTAAAAAAATATTATTTATGCCAGTTAATAGTAAATATCAAAAGGCAGATTTAATAAGTAATACGCATAGATATGAAATGCTTAAATTAGTGTGCAATAAAAATGAAAAATTTGAAGTATCTAAACTAGAAATAGAAAGTAGTAGACCATTATATACTATTGAAACATTAACAAAGCTTCAAAAAGAGTATTTAGAATATGAAATAGCATTTATAATAGGAAGTGATAATTTAAGGCAAATTAATACATGGAAAACCCCAGAAAAACTAGTTCAAAATTTTAAAATATATGTATTACAGCGAGCTGAAGATAGTGTAGAAGAAATTATACAGAACAATGAATTTTTAAAAAAGCACGAGCAAGCTTTTATTACAGTAAAAAACAAAATTAGAACTAATTTAAGCTCTACATTTGTACGAGAAAGCATTAAAAATGGTAAAAGTATTAAATACTTAGCGCCAGAAGAAGTAATTTCTTATATAGAAAAAAATAAATTATACAAATAATCTATAATAATTTTGTAATTAATTACTATATAACTAAAAATTTTAGTAATTAATATTAAAGTTTAAAAACAATAATATCAAAAAAGGAGAGCCTAATATGTTAGAAAAAAATAAATTACAAGAAGAAATGGAAAATGCAATTAATTGGATAAGAAATTATGTTCAAAACTCAGGAGCAAAAGGAATTGTAATAGGTAACAGCGGTGGAAAAGACTCAGCTACAGTTCTTGCAATGGCAGTAAAAGCAATTGGAAAAGAAAATGTAATTTCTGTATTTATGCCTTGCCATTCGGTTAACAGTGATTTAGAAGATGCAAAAATAGTATCAAGCACTTTTGATGTAAAATTGCTAAATATAGATTTAACTAATGCTTATAACCAAATGACAGATGAAATAACTAGAAAATTAAATACACAATTATCTAAAGAATCTACTATTAATATGAAGCCTAGATTAAGAATGGTTACTTTATACTCAATAGCACAAACTTTAAATTATTTAGTAATTGGAACAGGAAATTTGTGTGAAGCAATGGTTGGCTATACTACAAAGTGGGGAGATAACAGTTCAGATTTTAATCCAATTGGAAATTTTACAGTAGATGAAGTATTAGAAATTGGAAAAATGTTAGGTGTTCCAGAAAGAATTTTAGAAAAATCCCCAAATGATGGACTGGGTGGACAAACAGATGAAGAAAAAATGGGAATAACTTATAATCAAATTTCGGAAGTAATAGAAACAGGAAGCACAGATAATGAAAATGCAAAAAATGAAATAATAAAAAGATTCAAAGCATCTACTCATAAAAGAAATTTAGTACCTATATATCAATTTGAAAGAAAAAATTATTTAAAAAATAAACAATAATTGTTGACATTTAATGACCAATAAAAAGAAAACAAAAAAATGTCAAAAATTTGTTTGACATTTTTTTGTTTGTATGATATTATATTATAGGAATTAAAAATGGTTGTATTTTCCATAACAAAAAATGTAACAAAAACCATTATAAAAATATAAAATAAGGGGGAATGTATTTTGGCTAGAAAAAAAGATCCAATGTCAATTAATAAAAGAGAAAAAGCAATTTTAAAATTCATTGAAAAACAAGTAGAAGAAAAAGGTTATGCACCATCTGTTAGAGAAATAGGAAAAGCAGTTGGCTTAAAATCAACAGCTACAGTTCATGGTTACTTAGCAAAACTTTCAGAAAAAGGCTATATTAAAAAGGAAGACCAAAAAGGTAGAACATTACGTTTATTAAAAGGCGGAAATGGTGAACCAATTAATAAAAAACAAGAAAACAAAAATTATTATACAGGCAAAGAAATGGTAGAAGTTCCTGTTATTGGCAAAATTACAGCAGGAGAACCAATTTTAGCAGTAGAAAACATTACAGATACTTTCCCAATTCCTATAGATTTCGTTGGAAATAGTGAAAGCTTTATGCTTACTGTTCGCGGAGAAAGTATGATAGAAGCAGGTATTTTAAATGGAGACTATATTTTAGTTAAAAAACAAAATACAGCTAATAATGGGGAAATTGTTGTAGCATTAATTGGAGAAGAAGCAACAGTTAAAACATTTTATAAAGAAAAAGACCACATAAGATTACAACCTCAAAATAGCACAATGGAACCTATTATTGTTCCAACTTGTGAAATACTTGGAAAAGTAGCAGGGGTATTTAGAAAGATATAACAAAAATAAGGGGGAATATATATGCCATACATGGATATATGGATGTATAATAGTAGACCTAGAATCAAAGTATTTTTATGTTATTTCTTAATATTTATTGCATTTTTTATCTTTTCAGACATAATGATATATTTATATACAAAATCATCATTTAAGCCAATGGAAAGCTATGAAATACAAACTACAAGTCCAGAAATAACAGTATCATTAGCTGAAAGTTCAAAAGCTAGTGGAAATGTAAAGGGTACTATTAAAAACAACACAGAAGAAGAATTGGTAAATAAATATATAAAATTCGACTTTTATACCCCAAGGGATGTTAATGTTGGAACAAAATATATTAAAGTAGATAAACTAGAAAAAGATGAAGAAAAAAACTATGAACTAGGCTTTCGTTATGCAGATGTATCATCAGTAAAAATAAGCGTAGTAAATGAAGAACAAGCTAAAAATGCTACCGCAGAAGAATTAGAAATAAGTCCAGTTATTACAACTGTAGGCTTAATAGGACATATTTTAGCATTGTATGTGGTACTTTAATTTTTAAAATAGTATAAATTACATAAAAAATGGTAAAAATAGAATAGGAACTACCTATTCTATTTTTGTGCATAAAAATTGCAAAAAAATACAAAAATTGATTGCTATTTTATACAACTTGTAATATAATTGTAACATAATTGTAATAATATTGAAACAAAATATTTCTGAAAGGAAGATGGAAATGTTTAAGTATGGACAAGATATAGGCATTGACTTAGGCACAGCTACTGTTATTGCTTATGTAAAAGGCAAAGGAATTGTATTAAGAGAGCCTTCTGTAGTTGCAGTAGATAATAATACAGGCGAAGTACTTGCAGTAGGAAAAGAAGCAAGAAGAATGCTTGGAAGAACACCAGGAAATATTGTAGCAACAAGACCATTAAGAGAGGGAGTTATCTCAAGTTATACTGTTACAGAAAAAATGCTTAAATATTTCATTAATAGAGTTTGTGGAAAATTTATATTTGCTCCAAGAATTATGATTTGTATTCCATCAAAAGTTACAGAGGTAGAAAAAAAAGCAGTAATAGATGCTGCCTCACAAGCAGGAGCAAGAAAAGTATATTTAATAGAAGAACCAATTGCAGCAGCCATTGGCGCTGGAATAGATATATCTAAGCCATGTGGAAATATGGTAGTAGATATAGGCGGTGGAACTACTGATATTGCAGTTATTTCATTAGGCGGTTCAGTAGTAAGTTCTTCATTAAAAGTTGCTGGAGATAAATTTGACGAAGCAATAGTTAAATACATTAAAAAGAAATATAATGTTATAATTGGAGAAAGAACAGCTGAAGATTTAAAAATAAATATTGGATGTGTTTATCCAAAAATTCAAGATATGGAAATGGACATTAGAGGAAGAGACTTAGCAACAGGGCTTCCAAAAACATTAACAGTTCATTCTAGTGAAATGCTAGAAGCCTTAATAGAGCCTGCTATGATGGTAATAGATGCTGTGCATGGCGTCTTAGAAAAAACACCACCAGAGCTTGCAGCAGATATTAGTGATAGAGGAATTTACATGACAGGTGGAGGATGCTTAATAGATGGTTTAGATAAACTTTTGCAAGAAAAAACCGGAATTAATGTTATGATAGCACAAGACGCAATTTCATGTGTTGCTCTAGGAACTGGAAAGGCACTAGACAATTTAGATGTTTTAGATGCTAAAAAAAGAAGATAATTTTAAATCGGGGACAGTCCCTTTTTCCCTTTTTGGGGAAAAAGGGACTGTCCCTATTCGAACGATAAGTCAGATTTAATTTTATTTCTTGCATAAAATAATATAAAATTATATAATAGCATTGTATTTTATAAATAAAGGTGAAATTTATGAATAAAACAAAAAGAAAAATATTTGAAACCTCTATGAAACTATTTGCAGAAAAGGGGTATGATGCTACAAGCATTGAAGAAATCACAGCAACAGTAGGTGTAGCAAAAGGAACATTGTATTATCATTTTTCTAGTAAAGAAGAAATTTTTAATTTTTTAATAGAAGAAGGAGTTAAACTACTAAAAAACAGTATTGCTATAAAAACGGCTAAATTAGATAATTCTTTAGATAAATTAAGAGCGATTATTTTAATACAAATTAAAATTTTAGTAAAATACGAAAACTTTATGACAATTATTTTGAGCCAAATTTGGGGAACAGATCCAAGAAGTCAAATGTGCAAAAGCTATGTGTTTGATTACATACAAATGATAGAAGAAATAGTAAAAGAAGGAATAAAAAAAGATGAAATTGTAGAAGGAGATTCAAACGTAATTGCTTCTGGTATTTTTGGTTTTACTTGCTCAAGCTTAATATATAAAATGAGACATCATAATGAAGAAATAGATGTTCCTACATTGTATAGAGAAATTGATAAAACATTTATAAAAAAATTAAAAAAATAAAAAAGATGGGAGATTTATAAAATGAGAGGATTAGGAGATTTTAAAGTTCCAAATTTTAAATTTCCAAAATTTAAAATGAAGGAATTATCACAAATTGATGAGGTAAATGTTAATTATGATTCTATAAAAAAAGCACAAGAAGAAAATAGCAAAAAGGAAACAAAGAATTATACACCTACTTCATACACTACAATGAAAGAGATTTTTGAAAAATCAATAAAAGAATATGCAAATAAAGAATTTGTGCTAGAAAAATTTGATCCAAAAGGAAAGTATACCGAAATAAGCTATGAACAATTTGGAAAAGACGTTATAAGCTTTGGAACTGCTTTAATGAGAAAATTAAACTTAAAAGAAGATCCTAGAATTTTAATAGTAAGTGAAACAACATATCATTGGTATGTTTCATATATGGCACTTCTTTGCGGAAATGGAATTGCTGTTCCAACAGATAAAGAGCTTCCAGATAATGAATTAGAAAATGTAATAAATAGATCAAGAGCAGATGTAATAATTTATTCAGAAAAGAAGGAAGATTCTATTAAAAAAGTTTTACCAAATATTAAAAGTGTAAAATATTTTATAAAAATGTATTCTAAAGATGGATTTGATGGCCAAAATGTTGGAATGCAGTATTTAATAGAAGAAGGAAAAGCTTTAGTAGAAAATGGAGATGACTCTTATATTAGCACAAAAATTATTCCTGATGAATTTAAAGTATTATTATTTACATCTGGAACAACTTCTAGTGCAAAAGGTGTTATGCTATCTAGCAGAAATTTAGCAGAAAACATAAATGCTGTATCTGCATATGTTAAACTATATCCAGAAGATAGATTCTTTTCAGTATTGCCACTTCATCATACTTACGAATCTACTATTGGCTTTTTATTACCAATGGCTTGTGGCTCATCTATAGCCGTTTGCCAAGGGTTAAAATATATTGTACCAAACTTACAAGAAGCAAAACCAAGCTGTATGCTTGCAGTTCCACTTTTAATTGAAAGCTTGTACAAAAAAATAAATGCTAATATTAAGAAAAGTAAAAAAGATGGTTTAGTAAATTCTATGATACATGTAACAAATGCATTAAAAGTAGTTGGAGTAGATATTAAACGTAAGGTATTTGCAGAAATTCATGAAAATTTAGGCGGAAACTTAAGAATTATTGTATCTGCAGCAGCTCCTATAGATGCTAAAATTGGAAAATGGGTAGAAGATATTGGAATAGCATTTTTGCAAGGTTATGGATTAACAGAAACAGCCCCAATAGCTGCCTTAACACCAGAATTTCAACCAAAAGTAGGATCAGCAGGAAAAGCAGTTTTCACAGCAGAACTTAAAATAGAATCTCCAAATGAGAATGGAGAAGGAGAGGTACTTATTAAAAGTCCTACTTTAATGCTTGGCTATTATGAAGATGAAAAAGCAACAAATGAAGTAATAGAAAATATAGATGGAGAAAGATGGTTCCATTCTGGAGATGTTGGCTATTTAGATAAAGACGGATTTTTGTACATTACAGGTAGAAGCAAAAATGTAATAGTAACACAAAATGGTAAAAATATTTACCCAGAAGAAATAGAACTTTTATTATCTCAAATTACAGAAATTAAAGAATGTATGGTATATGGAAAAGAAGACCCAGATGATAAAAGAAATAAAGAACTAATTATTTCTGCCAGGGTAATACCAAATAAAGATGAACTAGCAGAAAAATATGGCGAAAATTTAACAGAAGAGCAAATAAAAGATATTATTTGGGGAAAAATTAAAGAAGTAAATAAAAAGCTAGAATCATATAAAGCTGTAAAAAATTTGGAAATTAAATATGATGAATTTGAAAAAACTACTACTATGAAGATTAAAAGATATGCTGAACTAAACAAAAAATAAATTGTTACATTTTATTACAAAATAATCTTGACTTCGTAAAATTGTTGTAATAAAATTGTTACAGAAATGTAAAATAAAAAAACAGAAATCCTATTGTGATTTTCAAATATTAGTTGTATAATTATATCGAAAAATAAAGGAAAATGTAACGTAGGATAAAGGAGGGAAGGTTTACAATGTCTAAATCTGGCATAGTAAACGTGAGAATGGTTATCACGGAAGAAAAAATTTTATCAAACATTGATAAAGTACAAAAATTAATTAATCCAAATAGTAAGAAGCAGATTATTCAATTAGAAGAAGATGCTTATTTTAAGGATTTAATAGAATCAATTAAAACATATTTAATTGAATACCCAAAAAAGAAAAATTTCCCAAAAAGTGTATATAAAGCAGCATATGCATTAGTTGAATATGCAACAAACCAATTTGAAGAGAATACAAAAAGAATAGAAGAATTAATTCGCCAAAGAGAAAAAAATATTGCACTAGCAGCAGAATTAAGAGATACATTAGATGTAGTTCAAAATAAAGAAGAAAACTGGAAACAAGTTGTTAAAGATGTTTCAGGAGAATTTCCTGAAGATATTATAGATACACTAGGCTTAATAGGAAGAACAAAATCAGATAAATCTCAAAACTATCAAGATGCTGTTAAACTAATTAATGCAAGA
Organism: uncultured Clostridia bacterium; assembly: GCA_947625825.1. Lineage (GTDB taxonomy): Bacteria > Bacillota > Clostridia > TANB77 > CAG-508 > CAG-273. Next base: position 10,543 of record CANQPV010000025.1, read on the forward strand.
ATTGCAAACTTAGAATCTAACTTACATATTGAAATAGATATGGAAAGAATAGAAGATAGATCAAAAGCATTAAGTTACATAGGAATTGAAGTAGCAGATGCATTAAAATTAATTCCAGCTCCACAAGAAGATGAAGAAGAACAAGCTGTTCAAGCAGAACAAATAGCAGCAGAAGATAAAAAATATTTTGAGCAAACAAGAGTAGAAGTAAAACCATCATTATGGCAAAGAATTAAAAATACTAAAATAGTTAGAGCAATTGTTTATGCTTTCAAAATAAAAGTAGTTTTACAAGTACCAGCACTTCCAGAAGGTAGAGGAGAGCAAGGACAAAACTAAAATTTATTTAATAAAGTTAAACCGTCGCTTGAATAAATTTTTTAAGTGACGGTTATTTTATGTATAAAAGCTAATATTTTATAACATATATATTAAAAAAATTAAATACAAGTATTGACTTTTTCTATAAAATGTTTTATACTTAAAATCGCATTGCAAATGCGCCATTAGCTCAGTTGGTCAGAGCAACCGGCTCATAACCGGTGGGTCCAAGGTTCGAATCCTTGATGGCGCACCATAAATACTTAAGTAAAACAATTATATTTTACTTAAGTATTTAATAATAATTTAATATACGGGTAGGTGGCCGAGTGGCTAAAGGCGGCAGACTGTAGGCTTTGATTTTAAAATCAAAAAATCAGAAATTGCAGCCCATATGAGTAATCATATGGTGAATAACTAGGCTAATTCGGGGAAGTCTTAACAGTAATTAAAAGCTGATGATAATCCCGAGCTAAAAATTTTAAATAACTTAAAATTTTGAGTGTAGAGACTTTATACCTAGTATCTTATTATATAAGATAAAGAGCAAGTCCAGACTACAAACATGAAAAGTGGTAGTGAAAACTATAGTAGTAAGAAATCTGTTCTCATACGAGTACGATGGTTCGAATCCATCCCTGCCCACCATAGAAAAAATGGTTGTAAATAGCTTGTATCTAAGGATACAGGCTATTTTATTGTTTATAACTCTCTATATTTTTATTTAATTTTAAAAAATTAAATTTCACTAGAGACATAAGGATTTTCACGATTTTTCATTTTTTAAAATTTATCTTATTTTAAACCACCAACTAAACAAAACAATATATCTACATAATAAGTTTTAAAAAATAATTTTTTTGTTTAGTTGGTGAATGATTTTTTACTTAAACATTAGAAAATAAAATCGATGTATCCTATATATATCAACCATTTAATAAAAATAGATTTGTTTAGTTGATGACTAAAATATTATGGTAACTTCACAATTTTTAGTAATTATTTTTCATTTTCAATGTCATCTTTTTCGTTATTTTCATTTAATAAATTATTATTTCCTATTAAATTTTCATTTAAATAATATGCATTTACTTTATCGATTTCATTTTCTTTAAATTTATCAAAAACAGTAGTATATGTATTTAATGTAACACCAATATCTTTATGCCCCATAAGTCTTTGAACTACAACTGGAGCCATCCCACTTTCAATGCATCTTGTTCCATATGTATGTCTTAAACTATGTGTAGAAATATCTGTAATTCCAAATTCTTTTTTCAATATTCTTTGTAGTTCTGAGTTTACATTAGGACGTCTTACATATTTACAATTTTTGGGCTTAAATAATAGTTTTTCTTCATTGTTTTCTTGTGCATTTGCAATTTTCATTTGTTCTATAAAATATGGTAATAAAAAATTGGGAATAGGGAGTAATCTTTTTCCTGCATACGTTTTTGTTTTATTACCCATTATAAAGTTACCACTTTCGTCAGTTGTTAAAGTTCTGTGTACATTTAATTTTTTATTTTGAAGATCAATGTCATGTGTTGCTAGTGCTAATACTTCACCAACTCTTAAACCCATATACATTTGAATTAAAAATACATTTTTATATTTAAATTCTTCTACTGGTTTATTTATAAGCCAATTAGTAAACTGTTGTTCTTCTTCAACTGTTAAAGAACGTACAATTTTATCTTCTTTATTACTTCTAGGACGAATAACGTTTATCATAGGATTTCTCAATATATAACCTTTATTCATTGCAGTTCTAAAAGCTTGGTTTAATTGCTGCTGCGCTTTTTCTATCATTGAATTACTTAAATGTTTTAAAGAGTTTAAATAGGCTTGTAATTCGTCAGAGGTTATAGCATCAATATTCTTATTTCCAAAAGACGTTTTTTCTAATGCTGATATTGTTTTTAATACCCTAGCATATTGTGCGCGTGAAATTTGATTAGTTTCTAATTTTAAATTTAAGTTTTGTTTTAAAATTTCACAAAGTGGTATGCCATTATGTTCAATATATAAAGGGTTTTCCTTTTGGTACATAATAGTATCTAAATATTTTTTGGCATCTTGTTCTGTTTTAAAACTTTTAGTTTTTAGCTTTAGTTTTCCTGTATTTATATCATATGTTCTATATTGTGCGTTCCAACTTTTTCGCTGTTTATTAAAAAATATATAGCCTTCGCTACTTCCTTTTTCAGCCATAAAATCACACACCTTTCTTACTCATTTTCCAAAGTAAATATGCTGCTAAGGTTATAGTTTTTCTTTTACCTATTGTTATTGTTGGAAAATCCTTTTGCTTAAATAAGTCATAAGCTTGGTTTATTCCAATATGTAAATCTTTTGAAACATCTTTAACAGATAAGGTAGCAAATGGGTTTTTAAATTTCTCTAAATATTTAATTACAATTTGTTCATTTATTTCTTTAGTAGTTGTTATGGTATTTTCTTCTTTTGTATCAATTAGTTTTGTATTAATCATTGTTGCAGTTTTTATTTCATTTTCATTATTCATTTTTTATTCATCTCCATTATTTCTAATTTTTCTTAATTTCTAGTAAACTTGCTAATGTAAGTTCTATATTTGTGAGTATATTTATTAAGTCTTGCTCAAAACTTACGTTATTTACTGCTTTTTCTTCTGCATCAAATAAGGTTAATTCTTTAGAGTAATAATCCTTTATTTGCTTTTTAGTTAGTTGATGTGTATTTTGGTTTTGTGCTTTCCAGTCATTTATATTTATTACATTATTTTTTATAGGACTTTTATTTATTAAATCTTCAGTAAACCATATAATATTTTCCTGGTTTAAGCTCTCAAATTCTCTTTTCTTTTTGTCTATTTGCACAATAATTAAATCGCCTTTAATGTTGCACATATCTAATATTATATTTATTGGCTCTTTCTGCATTTCTTTTTGTTTATTAAATACAATAAATACATTTTGGTAGGGAATAATTTCAAGCTGTCTATTTATAACTGCCTTTTTTAATATAAATACATTTGGTATTATTCTTACTTCTGGATCTTTTCCTGGTGCTTTATATATTACTCTAAGTTTATTTTTGTTTCTTGCTTTTTCTAGTAGCTTTGTATCGTTTTGCTTATTTTTTTGTTTGTTATTTTTTAAATTTTTGTTTCTTCTTTTGAATATGCTAATTTTAGTTAGCTTATTTTGCTTTTCATTTTTATTTGTTATTAATCTTCTCATTAAAACTTACCACCCTTCTGTAATTTTTCTAGTTTGTACAATGCTTCTAAGTTGTTCTTAAAATGGGTAATAGCTTTATTTCTTAAAAAAATAACCTCCTTAGTTTTTAATTTTAATCTTCTGCAAATGTCGTTTAACCTAACATTTTCAACGTATGATAGATATAACACTTTTCTTTCAAGCAACGGAACCATTTTCATTGCTAAATAATAAGTTTCATTTGTGAAGATTTTTTCTAAATGGTTAATGTCTACATCAGAATTTTCTACTTGTTTAATTGAAGTTAGACAATAACTATTTGTTAAAACTTTTTTAATTTTTTCATTAGTAACTAGAATTTCTTTTGTATGGTTTGGTTTTTGATTTTGTTTTTTCATAATTCGAAATCTCCTATTTTTTAAATATTTGATTTCCGGAAACCATATTTGTTCGAACTCTATAACATATTATACAGAGAAAGTTAACATAAAACAAACTTTAAAAATTATCTTCTCAAGGTAAAAAAAAGTACCAAATTATATTGTGAAGGTAAAAATTGATAGTTTTTTAGGGTAAAAAAGATGATTTTTCTATCAAAAGTTAACATAATCACAATTTTTACCTTTTTAAGGCAAAAAAATAGCCATAGGCTCAAATGACAATGCCTATGGCTTTTGTTACATAAGAGGATAACCTCTAGATGTATGAAATTAACTTAAACTATTGTGAGTAGCTTAAGATAATTTGTAAAATAATTGTATAATATCTATATAAATTTTTCAATAATTTCATAATAGTTGGGGAACAATGTTCCCCAATTTGCTTGGCTTATCCGTCCAGGAAACATTTTGCGATTTGTCATTTGATTTTTCCTCCTATGTAACAAACTCTATTAAGAGTTAACAATTAAGATATTACATAGTATGGTTAAATAAATGACCAAAACTTGTAATATGTAAATACAAGCACTCACAATGCTTGTAACAATAATTGTTAATTTCAAGCATTGCTTGAGGCTTGGATAAAACATATACTTGTTTTTATATAGCCAAACCTAACTTAATAGGTAATTATATTATACCACAATTTTATGTAAAATTCAATACAATTGGTATTTTTTTACAGTAAAATTATAATTTTTACCTTAACAAGAGCAATTACCTTGTAAAGGTAGAAAAATGATTAAAAAAGTAGTATAATATATTTAAGTATTGGGGGGATATATATGTATAGTCTTATGTCATACAATTTTGGAAATTTATTTAGAACAGCAAGAAAGGCAAAGGGCTTAAGCATTGAAGAAATAGCTAAAAAGATAGATAAAGCACCTAGCACAGTATATAAATATGAAACAAATACAATTATTCCGGATTTTGAAACAGTTATTAGTATATGTAATGCATTAGAAATAAAGCTAGATGATTTAGCTTATAGGGAAGAAGTAGAAGGAAATATTGAAACAACCAATAATCCATTTTCAACTGATAACTTATATATGTATTACATAGATACAAACAAAAAACTATATGAAATGAAATTAGAAATAAAAGCAGAAGATGGAGTAATGAAAGTATATTTTAAAGTACCATCATTAAATGATAAAATATTTTTTGTAGGCTCAATTGAATCAAATTCAGATGTAGCATTTATAATGCTAAAGAATTATTGCTCTAGTAATAATCATTTTGAAAAAGTTATGATATTTATAAATATGAACCATTCTAGTGATGACATAAAAATGGGAGTAATATGTGGAGAAAAAGATAATACTTATGTGCCAGTACTTAAAAAAGTTTGTATTGTTAAGAAAATGTTAAATGAAAATGAAAAAAATAATATTACAAATCGATTAGAAATAACAGAAAAAGAAATAGAGCAAATAAAAAAAGATGGCTATTGGTATCCAGATATTTCAAATGAAGTAGGATATTAAATGGTTACTATTCACAGCCCTAAAATTATCCGCCACGTCGCTTGC
>CANQPV010000026.1 GCA_947625825.1 uncultured Clostridia bacterium
TTTTTTGTTACTCTGTGCAAAACTAGAAGTTTTTTGTTTCCCCCAGCATAGCTGGGGGTTTACTTTAAAGTTAAAAAAACCAATGATTGGCGCATCGCCATCATTGGATTTTTATTTAGCTTTAAATATTTTTATTCTTCCTCAAATATTTGGTCAAATTCTTCGCCATCTATTTTTTCTTTTTCTAATAAGACATTTGCAACTTTTGTTAATTTATCCATATTAGCCTCTAAAATTTCTGCTGCTTTTTTATATGCAAAATCAATTATACTTTTTACCTCTTCATCAACTATTGCTGCTGTTTCTTCTGAATATTCTTTTTGTGCCGCAAAATCTCTTCCTAAGAAGACTTCTTCTTGGTTAGAACCAAGTGTAATAGTTCCTATTCTTTCGCTCATACCATATTTAGTAACCATACTTCTTGCAATTTGACTTGCTCTTTCTATATCATTGCTTGCTCCTGTTGAAATATCATTTAAAACTAATTTTTCTGCTACTCTACCGCCTAAAAGTGAAACTATATTTTCTACCATTTCTGTTCTAGACATAAATGATTTATCTTCTGTAGGACGATACATTGTGTAGCCCCCTGCCATTCCTCTTGGAACAATAGAAATTTGATGTACTGGGTCCTGTGTTGGTAAAAATCTACTTACTACTGCATGACCTGCTTCATGGAAAGCAACTAATTTTTGTTCTTTTTCACTTCTAACTCTAGTTCTTTTTTCTGGTCCCATAGTTACTTTAACCATAGCATCTTCTACCTCTGCCATACCAATTTGTGTTAAATTTCTTCTTGCTGCTAAAAGTGCAGCTTCATTTAAAATATTTTCTAGGTCGGCTCCAGAAAATCCTGACGTATTTTTAGCAATTGTTTTTAAATCTACATCATCACCTAATTTTTTCTTTCTGCTGTGAACTTCTAGAATTTGCTCTCTTGCCTTTACATCTGGGTTTGATACTACTATTTGTCTATCAAATCTTCCTGGTCTTAATAATGCTTTATCTAGAATATCTGGTCTGTTAGTTGCAGCTAATACTATAACTCCTTCATTTGCAGAGAAACCATCCATTTCTACTAATAATTGGTTTAAAGTTTGTTCTCTTTCATCATGTCCACCACCAAGTCCTGCTCCTCTTTGACGTCCAACAGCATCAATTTCATCTATGAATATGATGCATGGTGATTTTTTCTTAGCTTCTTCAAATAAGTCTCTAACTCTAGATGCACCAACACCAACAAACATTTCTACGAAGTCTGAACCACTAATAAAGAAAAACGGTACTCCTGCTTCTCCAGCTACTGCTTTTGCTAAAAGAGTTTTACCTGTTCCAGGGTGTCCTACAAGTAGCACACCTTTTGGAATTCTTGCTCCCATTTCAGTAAATTTTCTTGGATTTTTTAAAAATTCTACGATTTCTTGCAATTCTTCTTTTTCTTCATCTACACCTGCTACATCATCAAATGTAACTCTTGATTTATCTGTTGGGTTAATCATTCTTGCACGGCTTTTTCCAAATGACATTGTTTTGCCACCGCCTGCTCCACCAGGTCCTTGTGCTCCTCCCATTAGTATAAACCAAAATACTAAGAATATTATTAATAATCCAAATGGTGTAAGTAAGCTAAATATTACCATCCAAATAGATTCAGATCTTTCTGTAACTTTAACCGTTCCAGCCTTCATACTATTACTTAAAGAATCCATTAAATTATCTACACTTGGAATATTTACTTCTTTTGAAAAGTTTTCATTTTTTAACTTAACTTCTGCTTTGCTTCCATCAGAAGATAATGTAATTTCTTGTACCTGTCCTGCTTCTGCTTTTGCTAATAATTCAGAGTAAGCTAATTTGTTATCTGTATTTTCTATTATGGAACTTATAACTACTATTAAAATAATTGCAATTACTAACCACATTGCTAGTGTTTTAATACTATTTTTCAAAATGTTTCCTCCTTAAATTTACTTGCTTTAATTTTCGTTTAGAATATACCATATTGCAAATATAATTTCAAGTGTTTTTACAAAACTTTTACTTTGCAAACTTAGTCATATCAAGGCTTTTATTACGGAAGGTCAGCTTTTAGTTGTAAAAAAAATTTTCCCTTTTTTAACAAAAATTTTTATATTTTTATTAGGAGTTAAATATTTATTTCCTATATTATTATTACAAAGCTTTATAATATCTTCAATATTAATTTTTTGAATTCCTTGAGTAGTACCTGATACCTTGTTAATAGTATATAAAATAAGTCTTGTTTTTATAACCTTTGGAAGATTATTAAAATCTTTTAAATTTAATATTACCTCTTTTTCATTTTCCCCTATTTTTAAAGTTTCATACTTTTCTTGTACAATTTCATTAAAATATTCTTCATCTTGTTTTGCTAAATTAGATAATCTATTTAAACTTTCTATAATATTAGGATTAAATTCTTTTTTTAAATATGGTATCAAATTATTTCTAATTTTATTTCTTGTATAAATATTTTCTAAATTAGTTTTATCAATTTTAGGATTTAAATTAGTTTGTTTGCAGTGTTCTTCTATTTCTTCCCTAGTACATTCTCTTAATGGTCTTATATAAGTTAATTTATTTTTTGCTTCACTTTCTTCATTACTACGACTTATTTCAATTCCTTTTAAACCTGAAATAGCAGTTCCACGCATTATATTCATTAAAATTGTTTCTGCATTATCATTTAAATTATGTGCTGTTGCAATTTTATTTGCTTTAGTTCTTTTAGCTATTTCTTCAAAAAAACTATATCGAATATTTCTCCCCATTTCTTCTGTCCCTAGCTTTTGCTCATCTGCTAATTTTTTTACATTTACTCTCTTTACAAAAAATGGGATGTTTCTTTTATTGCAATATTCTTCTACATATTTTGTTTCTTCTTCCGCTTCTTCTCTAATTCCATGATTAATATGACTTACAACTAAGCTTATTTCTAAATCATCTTTTAAGCAATACAAAATATCTAGCAGACACATTGAATCAGGTCCGCCAGATACTCCAATTACTATTTTATCATTTTTTTGTATTAAATTATTTTCTTTAATTGTGTTTAATACCTTTTCTTGTAACATTATTTACTCCCTATACTTATCTAAGTTAGCAAATTTAGTATAATTTGCAAGCCATAAAAGTTCTACTGTTCCTGTTGAGCCAGCTCTATGTTTTGCTAAAATTATTTCTGCAATATTTTTCTTTTCTGAATCTTGATTATAATAATCATCACGATATAAAAACATAACAATATCTGCATCTTGTTCAATAGCTCCAGATTCACGTAAGTCTGAAAGCATTGGTCTGTGGTCTGGTCTTTGTTCTACAGATCTAGAAAGCTGAGAAAGTGCTATAACTGGTACATCAATTTCTTTTGCTAATATTTTTAAAGAACGGCTTATTTCAGAAATTTCTTGTTCACGACTTGAATTAGCTCTTCTATTACTTCCTTGTACTAATTGAATATAGTCAATTACAACTAGTCCAATATTTTTTTCTAATTTCATTTTTCTACATTTTGCACGTATTTCCATAACGGAAATGCCTGGCGTATCATCTATGTATATTTGTGCTTGTGATAATTCACCTGATGCAGAAGCTAATTTTTGCCAGTCATCATCTTCTACTTTTCCTGTTCTTACTTTGTTACTATCTACCATTGCTTCACTACATAAAATACGATTTGTCATTTGTTCTTTTGACATTTCTAAACTAAATATTGCAACTGGTACATTTGCTCTTACTGCAGCATTTGTAGCAATATTTAAAGCAAATGCAGATTTTCCCATTGCAGGTCTTGCAGCTACAATAACTAAGTCTGATTTATGAAGCCCTGCTGTTAAATAGTCTAAATCTGAAAAACCTGTTGGTACACCTGTAATACGTTGTTTTTGATTATATAGCTGTTCAAGCTGAGTAAATGATTCTACTAAAATATCTTTAATAGGTGTATAGCCTTTTTGATTTCTTCTTTGAATAACATCAAATATTTTTCTTTCTGCTGTATCTAATATATCTTCTACTTCTTCTGATTCGTCATAACCTAGTGTAATTAACTCATTTGCTGTTTTTAAAAGTGCTCTTAATGCAGATTTTTCTTCTACTATTCTAATATATTGTTCTATATTTGCAGTTGTTGGAACCTTATCTGGAAGTTTAGCAATATATTCTAGCCCACCAACAGCATCTAATTGTTTCATTGATTGAAGTTCTGTTCTTAATGTAATAATATCTACCGGCTGCGCACGATTATATAAATTTAAAATTGCACTATAAATTGTTTTATTATCTTCTCTATAAAAATCATCTTCTTTTAGTACTTCTACTGCTGACATTATTGCATCTTTATCTGTAAGCATACTTCCGAAGAACTGCTTGTTCTGCTTCTATATCGTGTGGTGGAATTTTTCCTAGTTCCATTATTTTTTCCTCCATTATAATCTCATAAATTTATTAAATGCTATGCTAAATAATAATTCTCCTTCTAAATTATCTGAACTCTTAATGTTCCAATTACGCCTTCATACAATTTTACAGGAACTGAGAAAGTTCCTACAGTTTTAATTGGATCTTTTAAATCTATTTTCTTTTTATCTAATTCAATTTTATGCTGTTCTTTTAAGCTATCTACAATTTCTTTTGAAGTAATAGAGCCAAAAATCTTTCCATTTTCTCCTGTTTTTACACTAATTTTAACTAAAATACTTTTTAAAGTTTCAGCTAATTTTTGTGCATCTTCTTTTTCTACAGATTTTTTGTACATGCTTGAATTTTCCTTGGCTTTTAATTTAGCCATATTTTCGCTGTTTGCCTCTACTGCTAATTTTTTAGGAAATAAGAAGTTTCTTGCATATCCATCACTTGCATTTATTACTTCATCTTTTTTTCCTACGCCCTTAATATTATCTAACAAAATTACCTTCATATTTTGTCCTCCCTTTTAATGTTTTTATTTTACTAACATTACTAAATACTAAAACACATGCTACTGATAAAATAAGCATTTTTATAGAATAACTTATTCCTACCATAAATGGATCTCCTTGTACTAAAAAGTAACCTATAGATGGTATTATTGCTGTAATAGTTAAGTATAATATAAAATTTCTCATGTTTTTGTTTTGCCATATTATTGTTGGTAGTAGCCATAAAACATACCATTTTTGGAAGGTTGTAAGTACAATAAAAATAAATAATAGCATAACAAAATTGTATTCTTTCATTAATTGTTTTAATGATACTTTTTTTCTAAATAATAGGATTACTACAAATACTATATATATTCCAATAAATGCTGGTATTACTATAGCACTTATTGTATTAAATATATTTCTGCTTGTTTTTTTAAGTAAAAATGCTAATATAGACTGACTATATTTACTTCCTTGTACAAGCATATTTGTAAATACTGTATAATCTTCATAATATCGTAAGTAAAATAATACTACTATTGCAATAATGCCAAGCCCTGAAATAGTACAAAGCAAAGTTCTTTTTAGTACTTTTTTATCTTTGAAACAGTAAATTAAAATAAATGGTACTAAAAATGCACTGCTATATTTAGTGCTAACAGAAAACGCTAAAAATAGCATTGTGAGATATATATTTTTTTTTCTTATTAAAAAATAAAGTGCTAATAATATAAATAGTATTAAATAAATGTCGTTGTGTACATTGCTTAATAATTCTAGTAAAACTAATGGGTTTAGACCATATAATAGCATATATTTTCTGCTTTTAGTTATTTTATAAATAAGATAACTATTTAATATATGTATTAAAAATGATGATGCTTTAAAAATAAATAATGCAATAGTAACACTTCCAAATGAAAATTTTACTAAAAATTCTGCAATAATGTTCCACAATGGTCCGTATACACTTGTGGTATTTTTCCAGTAACCTGTATTATTTAATATTTCATCATTTATTCCTTGATTTTGCAAATCTCCTACGCTTGTATAATATGGGTTCATTCCATATTTTTCTGCTAAATGACTATCTCCTATATAATAATAAATGTCTGAACTTAAATAAGGTAAAATTGCTGTAAATAATAATGATATAATAGCAATAAATATCATTATTTGCTTTTTATTTTTAAAAATAGTTTTTTCTTTTTTAATAATTGCTAAGTAAATAATACTAAAAATTAGTAATAATCCGAACAATAATAATTGCACTTATTATTCTTGTTTGCATATTATTTGATTTTATTAAAGTATATGTATAGTAGCTATCAAAGCCATCTACAGTTTTACTCGCTATTAAATATACTATAGATGGAACACATAGTATAATTGCAATTAGAACCATTAAATATAATAGAATTTTATTTTTTTTCATTTTTATATTTCCTTTATATTAACTTGCAATTTCTGAAAAATATTCATTAATACGATTTATTAGTTCTTGTTTTACTTCTTCAATAGTCATGCCTTCTACTTGTGCACCTGCAACTGTAATATGGCCTCCTCCTCCGAAGTTTTTCTAGAATAACTTGTACATTAATATCTCCAATAGAGCGTCCACTAATGTATATTTTATCTCCTAGCCTTCCTAGTACAAATGATGCTGTAATATCACTAATTGTTAGAAGCTCATCTGCTGCTTTTGCACAAATAATATTAGAATCTTTATCATTTTCATCATATATAGAGATCCCTATTGTATCATTTGTAATTTCTGCATTTTGTACAATTTTAGAAATTTTATTATATGTTTTTAAATCACTTTGGAACCATTTTTTTACTTTTATTATATCAATTCCACATTTTCTTAAGTATGCGGCTGCTTCAAATGTTCTAACACCTGTTTTAAATGTAAAGTTCTTAGTGTCCGTCATAATCCCTGCATATAATGCTTCTGCTTCTACGGTAGTTAATTCTATTTCTTTTTGTGCATATTCTAAAATTTCTGTTACTAACTCTGATGCAGATGATGCATACACTTCATGAAAATCAAGTATTGTATTTTCAATGTAATCTGGGCTTTTTCTATGATGATCTATAACAACAACTTTTGTAGTTTCTTCTAATAATTCTGGCACATCTACATATGTTTTTTTATGAGTATCTACAACAATTAGTAAAGTTTCTGGTGTTATTTTAGAAAGAGCCTCTGTTTTATTAATTATAGCTTCTTTGTATTCTTTTTCTTCTTTTATATCTTCAAAAAATACTGATAAACTAATTCCTTCTGAATTATTAACAATATATGCTTCTACATTTAGGCTTTTAGCTAATCTATATAATCCCATGCTAGCGCCCATAGCATCTATGTCTGCGTTTGAATGTCCCATAATCATAACGTTTTTAGATTCTTTCATTAGTTCTTCTAATGCATGTGATACTATTCTTGCCTTTACTTTTGTTCTTTTTTCTACTTCTTGGGTTTTTCCACCAAAGAACACATATTTTCCGTCTTTTCTAACAACTGCTTGGTCTCCGCCTCTTCCAAGTGCAATATCTACACCAGCTTGTGCAGATTTATATTTTTCATAGTTTGATTCTCCTTCAGTAGATATAGAAATACTTAAAGTAACAGGTATTTTATCTGAAAGCTCAAGTTCTTTCATTGTATCTAGAATAATAAATTTATTTTCCTCTAAACTTGGTAGATATTTTTCTTCTAATATGCATACAAAAGTATCTCTTTCAGATTTTATTATTAATCCTTCAAAAGTAGCTGCCCAATCATAAAGTGTTTTTTCAATTTGAGCAAGTACTCCTGGCTTTTCTTCATCTTCAATTCTTTGGTTCATTTCTTCGTAATTATCTATCATAATTACACCAACACAAATTTGAGATTCATTATATTTTTTTTCTAATTCAACAGTTTTTGTTTCATCTAGGAAATACATAGTTAGCATATATTCTTCTTTGGACTTTGTGTATTTGCAAAGCACCTCATATATTTTATTTCCTATTTCAATTTCTTTTTGGATTTGCTTTTCTTCAATATTTTCTGCATTATTTTCTATTTCTAATTTTATTTCTTTTAATAAGTCATTTAGTGTGCTGTTAATATCAATATTTGCAAATTCTTGTACAAATTTTGTACTTTTCCAAATAACGTTTCCGTCTGTTTCTATTATAACAAGTGGAAAAGGTGAATTTATTAATGTGTTTTTTGCTGTTTTATCTACATAAAATGTTAAATCTTGAAGCTGTTCTGATAATTCCGTTTTTCTTTTTTTATTGCTAAAATATGCATATACTAGTATTAACATATATGCTATTACTGCAGGCATTGTGTAATTTATGTTTAACACACAAATAATAATTAGTAATATAGCTATAATTACTAAATATATTTTTGTTTTGGATGTAACCCTTTCCCATATTTTTTTATTATTGTTCGGCATAAATGCCTCCTTTTATCATTTTATTATGCATTAATTTTACCTTTTTTTTGCGCTATTGTCAAATATTATATATATTTTCATTGCATAAAAAGGGCAGAGTTTTTATTTTAAGGAAATATTTATTTAGAAAATATCTAAAAACCTTAAAACAAAATCTCTGCTCCTTTATTTTATTCAGCTTCTTCTGTTTCTTCTGTACTAATATGTGTATTTTTATATACTGGAAGACCAGTTCCTGCAGGAATTAATTTACCAATAATAACATTTTCTTTTAGTCCAATTAATTCATCTACTTTTCCCTTAACTGCTGCTTCTGTTAATACTCTTGTTGTTTCTTGGAATGAAGCTGCAGATAAGAAACTTTCTGTAGCTAAAGATGCTTTTGTAATTCCAAGTAATATACGTTTTCCTGTTGCTGGCTTTTTGCCTTGTGCTATCATCTCTTCGTTTTTATCTTCAAATTCATAAACATCTACTAAAGAACCTGCAAACATGTCTGTATCACCATTGTCTTCTACTCTTACTTTCTTAAGCATTTGTCTACCAATTACTTCAATGTGCTTATCGTTGATATCAACACCTTGGTTACGGTAAACTTTTTGAACTTCTTGAATTAAGTAGTTATATACTCCTTCTGGTCCTTTTATTAATAATATTTCATTTGGATTAATAGCACCTTCAATTAATGCATCTCCGGCTTCTACGAAGTCTCCATCTTTAACGCGTAATTTAGATCTAAATGGTATTGTATAAGTTTTAGAATTATCATCTGATGTAACTGTAACTTCTTTCTTTTTCTTGTCTTCTGATATTTTAACAACACCATCAATTTCTGTAATTACTGCTAATCCCTTTGGTTTTCTTGCTTCAAATAATTCTTCAACTCTAGGAAGACCTTGTGTAATATCTGCTACACCTGCAACACCACCAGAGTGAATTGTTCTCATTGTAAGCTGTGTACCAGGCTCACCAATAGATTGTGCTGCAATAATACCAACAGATTCACCAATATTTACTTCATCACGAGTAGCTAAGCCCATGCCATAGCATTTACGACATACGCCATGTTTTGTACGGCATCCTAAAACTGAACGTACTGGTACTTTTTCCATACCTGTGCTAATTATTTTTTCTGCTATTTTTTCTGTAATCATAGTATTAGTATCTACTATTATTTCTTTAGTTGTTGGATCTATAATATCTTCTAATGGGTATCTACCAATTAATCTTTCTTCTAATTTTTCAATTACTTGGTTTCCATCTTTAATGTCTTCAACAACAATACCTTCATGTGTTCCACAGTCGTCTTCACGAACTATGATGTCTTGTGAAACATCAACTAATCTTCTTGTTAAGTAACCAGAGTCTGCTGTTCTTAAGGCTGTATCTGCTAAACCTTTTCTAGCACCATGGGCTGAAATAAAGTATTCTAGTGCATCTAGTCCTTCACGGAAAGAAGATGTAATTGGAATTTCAATTGTTTTACCAGTAGTACTTGCCATAAGTCCACGCATACCAGCAATTTGTCTTAATTGGTTTAAGTTACCTCTTGCTCCAGATTGGCTCATCATATAAACTGGGTTTAAATCTTCGAAGTTATTTTTCATGGCTTCTGTAACATCATCTGTTGCATCTTCCCAAATTTTTATAACTGCATTATAACGTTCATCGTTAGTAATTAAACCACGTTTATATTGTTTTAATACGTTGTTAACTTCTTCATTAGCCTTTTCTAGTATTTCTTTTTTAGCTGGTGGAACTTTAACATCATCTACTGAAACTGTAATACCAGCTGTTGTAGAATGTTTGAAGCCCATTGCTTTAACATAGTCTAATAGTTCTGCTGTTGCACTTAAGCCATTGCTATTAATTGATTTTTCAATAATTTTACCTAAGTTTTTCTTAGAAACTGCAAAGTTAATTTCTGGTTCGAATATATTTTCTGGTTTACTTCTATCTACAAAACCTAAGTTTTGTGGAATTCCTTCATTATAAATTAATCTACCAACTGTTGTTTCAATTTTACGTGTTTCTAAAACTCCATCTATTTCTTTTTGAATTCTAACAAATATTTTTGCGTGTAAGCCTAAATCATGGTTTACATATGCAATTACTGCTTCTTCTGGTGAAGAGTAGTAATGTCCTTCTCCTTGTTCACCAGCTATTTCCATTGTTAAGTAATAACTTCCCAAAATCATATCTTGTGTAGGTACTGTTACTGGCTTACCATCTTGTGGTTTAAGTAAGTTATTAACTGAAAGCATTAAATATCTTGCTTCTGCTTGTGCTTCTGGTGATAATGGTAAGTGAATAGCCATTTGGTCACCATCGAAGTCTGCATTAAATGCAGTACATACTAATGGGTGAAGTTTAATTGCTCTACCTTCTACTAAAACTGGCTCAAATGCTTGAATACCAAGTCTATGTAGTGTAGGTGCACGGTTTAGAAGTACTGGGTGATCTTTAATAACATCTTCTAGTATATCCCATACTTCCGGTCTTAGTCTTTCTACCATTCTTTTAGCATTTTTAATATTATGTGCTAATCCACGTCCTACTAGTTCTTTCATAACAAATGGTTTAAATAACTCAACTGCCATTTCTTTTGGCACACCACATTGATATAATTTAAGTTCTGGTCCTACTACTATAACTGAACGTCCAGAGTAGTCTACACGTTTTCCAAGTAGGTTTTGACGGAATCTACCTTGTTTTCCTTTTAGTAAATCTGATAATGATTTTAATGCTCTATTTCCTGCACCAGTAACTGGTCTGCCACGTCTGCCATTATCTATTAGGGCATCTACTGCTTCTTGTAACATTCTTTTTTCGTTACGTACTATAATTTCTGGTGCTCCTAATTCTAATAATCTTTTTAAACGATTATTTCTGTTTATAACTCTACGATATAAATCATTTAAATCTGATGTTGCAAATCTGCCACCATCTAGTTGTACCATTGGTCTTAAATCTGGTGGAATAACTGGAATTACATTCATTATCATCCATTCAGGTTTATTTTTAGATAACCTAAAAGATTCTACTGTATCTAGTCTTTTTACTAATTTTGCCTTTTTTTGTTCACTTGCTTTTTCAAGTTCTTTTTTTAGTTTATCTGCTAATTTTTCTACATCTATTTCTTGTAATAATTCTTGAATTGCTTCTGCTCCCATTTTAGCTTTAAAAGAACCTACACCATATTTTTCTTCTGCTTCATGATATTCTTTTTCAGATAATACTTGGCATTTTACTAAACCGCTTGTTCCTTTATCTACTACAATGTATGATGCAAAATAAATAACTTTTTCTAGACTTCTTGGTGAAATATCTAACATTAGTCCAATTCTGCTTGGAATTCCCTTAAAATACCAAATATGTGCAACTGGAGCTGCAAGCTCAATATGTCCCATTCTTTCACGTCTAACTTTAGATTTAGTTACTTCTACACCGCATCTATCGCAGACAATTCCTTTATATCTTACTCTTTTATACTTTCCACAGTGACATTCCCAGTCTTTTGTTGGTCCAAATATTCTTTCACAAAATAGACCATCTTTTTCTGGTTTTAATGTTCTGTAATTAATGGTTTCAGGTTTTTTTACTTCTCCCTTTGACCATTCCCTAATTTTTTCATCTGATGCTAATCCTATTTTTATTTTGTCAAAAATATCTAATTCATCCACTTTTTTAGCCCCCTAATATTTATTTTCTTTAAATAGGTTTTTCCTATATTTGGTTTTTTCATAATCTATTTTTAAAATAATTTCCACCGCTGTACAATTCTTTTTGTAATTATTTTGTAATGATTATGAAGGCTATTTAATTATATGTGCATCAAACTTATCATTTCAAGCTTTGCTAAAGCAAGCTTGAAATAATAGTATATGCTTATTCATAAACTCGCTTCTTCTGCCACAGGCAGCGCTCGTTTATTCATCTAGTAAGTCTTGATCGTTTAATAAATTGTCTTCACCTAAATCTGTATCGTCTAATAAAATTTCGTCGTCATCAAAATCTGCAAATAGGCTATCTTCTTCATCAGTGTCTTCTAGCATTTCTTCATCATCTTCATTTGCTTCAATATAGTTATCTGCAAGTTCAGATTCATCTACGACTTGCTCTTCTAATTTTCTGCCATCTTCAACACTGTTAAAATCAATACCATCTTCAATATTCTCTTTTAGTTCTAGCTCTTGGTTATCTTCTGATAGAAGTCTTACATCTAAACCTAAAGATTGAAGTTCTTTTATTAATACTTTAAATCCTTCTGGTACTCCTGGCTCTGGTACGTTTTCTCCTTTAACTATTGCTTCATAAGTTTTTACCCTTCCAACAATATCATCTGATTTAACAGTTAACATTTCTTGAAGTGTATATGCTGCACCATAAGCTTCTAGTGCCCAAACCTCCATTTCACCAAAACGTTGTCCACCAAATTGTGCTTTACCTCCTAGAGGTTGTTGTGTAACTAATGAGTATGGTCCTGTTGAACGAGCATGTATTTTATCATCTACTAAGTGGTGTAATTTTAACATATACATTACGCCTACAGTAATTGGATGATCAAAAGGTTCACCTGTTCTACCATCATATACTACGGTTTTTCCGTCTTCTCTAAGTCCTGCTTCTTTTAATAATTCTTTTATTTCTTCATCTGTTGCACCATCAAATACAGGTGTTGCAACTTTAATTCCAAGTGCTCTAGCTGCCATTCCTAAGTGAACTTCTAGAACTTGGCCTAAATTCATACGAGAAGGAACGCCAAGTGGGTTTAATACTATATCTACTGGTGTACCATCTGGTAAGAATGGCATATCTTCTTCTGGTAATATACGAGAAATAACACCTTTATTACCATGACGACCTGACATTTTATCTCCAACAGATACTTTTCTTTTTGTTGCAATATAGCAACGAATAACTTGATTTACACCTGGTGCTAATTCGTCTGAATTATCTCTAGTAAATATTTTAACATCTACTATTGTTCCTGCTTCTCCATGTGGTACACGAAGTGATGTATCTCTAACTTCTCTTGCCTTTTCTCCAAAAATTGCACGAAGTAATCTTTCTTCTGCAGTAAGTTCTGTTTCTCCTTTTGGAGTAACTTTACCAACTAAAATATCTCCTGGTCTAACTTCTGCACCTATTCTAATAATTCCGTTTTCGTCTAAGTCTTTTAAGCTATCATCACCAACGTTTGGAATATCACGTGTAATTTCTTCTGGTCCTAATTTTGTATCACGGCATTCGCAGTCGTATTCTTCAATGTGAATAGATGTATAAACATCTTCTTTAACTAGTCTTTCACTAATTAAAACAGCATCTTCGTAGTTGTAACCTTCCCAAGTTGTGAAAGCTATAAGTACGTTTCTTCCTAATGCCATTTCGCCATTTTTAGTAGCTGGTCCATCTGCAATTAATTCTCCTGCTTTTACTCTTTCACCAACACTTACAACTGGTCTTTGGTTAATACATGTTCCACCATTAGTTCTTTTGAATTTTC
The DNA here is from genome assembly GCA_947625825.1 of uncultured Clostridia bacterium. Taxonomy (GTDB): domain Bacteria; phylum Bacillota; class Clostridia; order TANB77; family CAG-508; genus CAG-273. Next base: position 13,887 of record CANQPV010000026.1, read on the forward strand.
TTAGGTGATATGTATCTACTTCGTCTTTTTTGTTTCTAATTTTTATTTCGTCACCAGTAACTTTTTCAACAATACCGTCATTTTCTGCAATTACTGTTATTCCTGAATCTCTTGCTGCTCTATATTCAATACCTGTTCCTACAATAGGAGCTTCTGGCATAAGTAATGGAACTGCTTGACGTTGCATGTTTGCACCCATTAGAGAACGTTTTGTATCATCATGCTCTAGGAATGGAATCATAGCTGCTGCAACAGATACTAATTGCTTTGGTGATACGTCTACAAAATCTACTTGGTTTTTATCAACCATTGTAACTTCTTCTTTAAAACGTACACGAATTCTGTCATGTACAAATCTTCCTTCTTTATCTAATGGCTCTGATGCTTGTGCAATAATATATTTATCTTCTTGATCTGCAGACATGTATACTACTTCGTCTGTAACTTTTCCAGTTTTATGATCTACTTTTCTATATGGTGTTTCTATAAAGCCATATTCATTTATAATAGCAAATGATGAAAGTGCTGAAATTAGTCCTACGTTTGGTCCTTCTGGTGATTCAATAGGACATAATCTACCATAGTGAGTATAGTGAATATCACGAACTTCGAAGCCAGCTCTTTCACGAGAAAGTCCTCCAGGTCCTAATGCTGAAATTCTTCTTTTATGAGTTAATTCTGAAAGTGGGTTTGTTTGATCCATGAATTGTGATAATTGTGAACTTCCAAAGAATTCTCTAATAGAAGATGTTATTGGCTTTGTATTAATTAATGTTTGTGGTGTTATTACATCTAGGTCTTGAATTGTCATTCTTTCACGAACAACTCTTTCTAGTCTTGTTAAACCAATTCTAAATTGATTTTGTAATAATTCACCTACGCAACGAATACGTCTATTTCCTAAATGGTCTATATCATCTACATTTCCTAAACCATGTTCTAAGTTTAGTAAATAACTAATTGATGAAATAATGTCTTCGTTTGTAATATGTTTTGGATTTAATTCATCAATTCTTTCTTTTATAACATCATGTAAGTCTTTTTTGTTAGTATTATCTATAATAGATTTTAATACTTCATAATTTACCATTTCTTTAATGTGTAGATCGCTTAAATCTACTTTTGGTAAAACACTATGAATATTAACTGTACCGTTACCAATAACTCTAACTGGTTTATCTTCAACTTTAACATCTACTATATTAATACCAGCATTTTGAATAGCTATTGCTACATCTTCTGAAATAGTGCTATCTTTTTCTACTAATACTTCGCCTGTTTCTGGATCTATAATATCATTGTAAGCAATTCTTCCTGTAATTCTAGTAGCTAGGCTTAATTTTTGGTTGAATTTGTATCTTCCTACTTTTGCTAGGTCATATCTTCTTGGATCAAAGAATAATCCATTAAATAAATTTCTAGCAGCATCTGCTGTTGGAAGTTCTCCTGGTCTTAATTTTTTATAAATTTCAACTAAAGCTTCCTCTGAAGTTTTTATAGGATCTTTTTGAAGTGTTGCTTTTAATTTATTTTCTTTTCCAAAAAGTTCTATAATTTGTTCATCTGTAGTTAAGCCTATTGCTCTTAATAAAGTAGTTACAGGTATTTTTCTAGTTCTATCTACTCTGGCATAAAAAATGTCGTTTCCATCTGTTTCATATTCTATCCATGCACCACGAATAGGCATAACAGTAGAAGTATAGATTTTTCTTCCTGTTTTTGGATCAAAATCTTCTGCATAATAACATCCTGGAGAACGTACTAACTGGCTTACTACAACTCTTTCTGCACCATTTATAACAAAGGTACCGCTATCTGTCATAAGAGGAAAGTCTCCAAGATAAATTTCTTGTTCCTTAATTTCTCCGGTTTCACGGTTAATAAGTCTTACTTTTACGTGTAACCTTGTAGCATAAGTAGTATCACGTTCTTTTGCTTCTTCTAATGTGTATTTAGTTTTATCTTCCATGTAATAGTCTAAGAATTCAAGTACTAAGTTTCCAGAATAATCTACAATTGGTGAAATATCTCTTAATACTTCTCCTAAGCCTTCTTCAAGAAACCAATTGTAAGAATCTTTTTGAACTTGAATTAAGTTTGGCATTTCGATTGAATCGCCGATTTTTGCAAAAGTTTTACGAGAACATTTCTC
>CANQPV010000027.1 GCA_947625825.1 uncultured Clostridia bacterium
CTTATTTTATTAATTAAATCTTCATCTAATTCTTCTGTAGTAAATTTTTCACCATCAATATACAAAAATATTTCAAATTTACTTTTTCTATTTTTAGTAAAAGGATTTATCATTCCAAATATTTCATTTTTTAATCTCTGTCTTTGAGCCTTATCTAAATTCCAGAAATTTGTATTTTTAATTCCTAAAATCCTTATTATTGTTCCATAAACTGGTTCTGGATTATTATGTCTTTCTAACTTTGCTTGTATTTTATCAAAATCTTGATCTACACATAAACTTTCCCAGTCAACAAACAATTTAAACTCATTAAAACCGTCTAAATTGCCTATTAGCTCTTTTTTAATTCTTTCAACTCTAGGAGTTGTATATACATCTATATATTTACCCAACCTATTAAATGCCAATCTTCCTAGACCTTTTTGGCCTAAAACTAATCTCTTAAAGTATGGGGAAATTTTATTTTCTTCTTTAAAACCAGTAGATATTCTTAAAAAGCTATTTTCAATAATATATGGTGTCATTCCATTTCCGTTATCTTCTATTTCTATCATACCTATACCATGTGAAGTTTCAGCCTTTGTATCTACTTTTATAGTTACTTTAGTTGCATCCGCATCATAGGCATTTTTTATTAATTCCATAAGTGCTACTAATTCGTCTGATATAAGTTGCTCTCCTAATTGAGAAATAATCCTTGTAGAAATTGATAAATTCAATAATTTAGTCTTATCCATAATTTCCTCCATTTTTTTTACTATTTGCCTTATTATATCATGTATATTTTTTTTTTACAAATTTATTAATTTTTAATTTACATTTTTAATTTTTTGATATATTATCTAAAATAGAGGAGGAATATTATGAACTTAGCTGATAAAAATATCATAAATTATATTGAAAATAAAAAACAAGAAGAGGAAACATATTGGGATTTTAAAAATATAGTTCCTAAAGATTCAATCTATTATGTTCATTCTTATCCAGCTAAAATGGTTCCGGATATGCAAGCTGAACTTATAAATATAGTATTACAAAATGATAAAAACATTAAAAATATTTTTGACCCTTATATGGGCTCAGGCACTATATTAATAGAAGGACTTTGCAGACAACTAGATGTTATCGGCATTGATATTAACCCATTAGCATATCTAATGACTTTAGTTAGAACATCTAAAATTTCTATATCTACTTTAAAAAGAAAATCAGAGAAATTATTAAATTTAATTAATAATACACAAAATGTTGAAGACTACCAATTTGACGGAATTGATAAATGGTTTAATAATGATATAATTCATCAATTAAGCAAAATTAGATACTGTATTTTGCAAGAAGATGATATTTTATATAGAAGAATTTTTTGGCTTGCTTTTGCCGAAATTGTAAGATTATCTAATAATTCTCAAAAATCTACATTTAAATTACACATAAAAAAACAAAATGTTATTGACAACTTTGAATATGATTGTATAAAAAATTTTAGCAAGCAACTAGAAAAAGATATTAATAGCTTTAACGATTTATATAAATCTTTTTCTATAAAAAATAATTCAAAGATTTATCTTGGAGATACAATTAACGTAATGAAAGATAAACGCAAATTTAAAGATTCTTCTATTGATTTAATAGTAACTTCACCTCCATATGGAGATAATCATACAACTGTAACTTATGGACAGTTTTCTGTTTTACCATTACGTTGGATTGATATAAATGATATAAATCAAGATATTGATGACTCAATTTTAAAAACATTAACAGAAATAGATAATGAAAGCCTTGGAGGCACAAATTATAGCATAAAAAAAATATATGATTCATGTATATTAAAAAAATCAAAAACATTATCATCTACATTTGAAACACTAATTAATTCCAAAGAAGAACTAAAGGCAAGAAAAGTTGCTAGCTTTTATATAGACTTTTATAATTCTTGCATTGAATTAGCAAGAGTTTTAAAAAAGGATAAATATGCTATTTTTACTATAGGAAATAGAAGGGTAAATGGAATAATAGTTAGGTTTGATTTAATTTTGTCAGAACTATTATCAACATTAGGAATAAAAAGAATTTATGATTTTGACAGAAACATTCCTTCAAAGAGAATACCTACTAAAATTTCTCGTTTGAAAGATAATAAACCTGTGTATTCAATACAAACAGAAACAACCTTAATATTTAGAAAAGATTAAACATAATTTTATAAAAGTGTGAATATTAAAATTCACACTTTAAATTTATGTAATTACATAAATTTAATTGACTAACCCACAAAACCAAAGTATAATAAAATATGTAAAATAAAGTAATAGAAGGAGCAAAAAATGAAAAAAGATATCAATTTAAAAAAAGAAAAAGAAGAAATGCTAAAAAGAGGAGAAAAAACTGTATCAGAATTTAAAAAATTTATAGCAAAAGGAAACGCAATGGATTTAGCTGTTGGTGTTATTATAGGTTCTGCATTTGGAAAAATAGTATCATCAATAGTAGATGACATTTTAATGCCAATTATAGGCATAATAATTGGAGGAATAGACTTTAGCAATTTAAGCATAAAAATAGGTGAAGCAACTATAACATATGGAAACTTCTTACAAAATGTAATAGACTTTTTAATAATTGCAGTTTGTATTTTTATTATTACAAAACTACTTGGAAAATTAAATAAAAAGGTAGAAAAAGAGCCAGAGCCAGTACCTGTAAAAGAGCCAAATACAGTTTTATTAGAAGAAATAAGAGACCTATTAAAAGATAAAAAAGAAGAAAAACAAGAAATAGAATAATTAGAAATTATATAAAAAACAGGGAGAAAAAATGCTAGAAGAAAAGCTAAATAAGTTATATCTTGAATGTATTAAAGAACTTCAAAACATAGGAATAAATATGCAAAATGAAGAGCTAATTGGAACTATAGACATTAAAATATCAAAAAGAAGTAACAAGAGGTATGGCTGTTGCAAACAAGAAAACCCAGATAAAAAATATAAAATAGTACAAAAAATAGGTAGGCGCAAAATTATTAAATATGAAAAATTTGATACACATCATATTGAAATTAGCAAATGGGTAATGGATTTAAATGATGAAATAATAAAAAATACAATAATGCATGAATTAATTCATTGCATACCATTTTGCAATAATCACGGAAAAGAATTTAAAAAATATGCTACATACATAAATAAAAAACTAGGTTACAACATTACAAGTAAAGGCAATAAAAAAGAAGATTATAAGGCAAGTAACCTAGAGTACCAAGAAGAAAATAGCTATAAATATAAAATAATATGTAAAAGTTGTGGCCAAATAATTTATAGAAAAAGATTTAATCCAAACTTAATTAAAAAATATAGATGTGGAAAATGTGGCGGAAAGTTAGAACTAACATAATCTAAAGAGGGGTTTTATTATAAAACGCCCTCTTTTTCTATGTCAAATGCCGTAGAAAAAAGTCGAATATTGAGAAAAGTTATTTAAAATAAAGAAAATTATAAAAAAACATTGCTTTTCAATAAAAATTGATATAATATTTAGCAAATATAAAATTAAATATTATTATTTACAACCTTAAAATTATATCAAAATATTTTAAATCAAATTAATTTATTAATATTAACCAATATCAAATTAATTTTAAACACAAATAATTTTTAAAAATCAATTTAAAATCCAATAAGGAGTTTAAAAATGTTATCAACAGTAAAAACTATGGCCTTACACGGACTAGAAGGCTTTTTAATTGATGTACAAGTAGATGTATCTGCTGGTATGCCATCATGGGATATTGTAGGCCTTCCAGATACCAGTGTAAAAGAAGCAAAAGAAAGAATAAGAACTGCAATTAAAAATTCTGGTTATGAACTATTTAGCAGAAAAATAGTAATTAACTTAGCACCAGCAAATATAAAAAAAGAAGGCTCAATTTATGATTTGCCAATGGCAATAGGAATATTAAAAAGCATAGATGTTATTTATACAAAACAAACTGAAAATATATTAATGATAGGAGAACTGTCTTTAAACGGAAATTTAAATCACATTAATGGTGCTCTTCCAATTTGCATAGAAGCTAAAAAAATGGGAATTAAAAAAATAATAATGCCAAAACAAAATGCAAAAGAAGCATCTATAATAAGCGGAATAGAAATTTTAGGTGCCTATGATTTAAGTGAAGTAGTACATTATCTTAACAATGATATTAAAATTGGTTCAAATCACATTACATGGGAAGAATGTTTAAAAAGCGGTAAAAAATATCCATTAGACTTTTCAGAAGTAAAAGGACAAGAAAATGTTAAAAGAGCTGTAGAAATTGCAGCAGCAGGAGGTCATAACTGCCTATTAATTGGAAGTCCACGGCTCGGGCAAAACTATGATAGCTAAAAGAATTCCTTCAATTTTGCCAGATTTAAGCTTTGAAGAAGCACTAGAAATAACTAAAATTCATAGTATTGCAGGAATTTTAAAAGAAGATATTCCAATAATTATAAATAGGCCATTTCGCTCACCGCATCATACTATTTCAGCAACATCTCTTGTTGGAGGAGGTAGAATTCCAAAACCTGGTGAAATAAGTTTAGCACATTATGGTGTTTTATTTCTTGATGAACTTCCAGAATTTAATCAGCATACATTAGAAGTTATGCGTGGTCCATTAGAAGATGGAATCGTAACCATATCAAGAGTAAATGGAAGTTTAACATACCCATGCAATTTTATGTTTGTAGCATCTATGAACCCATGCCCATGTGGATATTACGGTTCGCAAGATAAAGAATGTACATGCACTATGCAAGCAATTACAAAATATATGGGAAAAATAAGCGGGCCATTACTAGACAGAATAGATATTCAAATAGAAGTAACACCTGTAAAATATGAAAAGCTAGAAAACAGTAATAAAGAAGAAACATCAGAACAAATAAAAGAAAGAGTAAATAAAGCAAGAGAAATTCAAAGAGCTAGATATAAAGAAGAAAAAATATATTCTAATTCTAGTTTAACGCCCAAACTAATTGAAAAATATTGTAAACTAGATAGCAAAAGCAAAAATATTTTAGAAATAGCATTTAATAAACTAGGTTTAAGTGCAAGAGCCTATGGAAGAATACTTAAAGTAGCAAGAACAATAGCAGACTTAGAAGGCTCAAAGCAAATTACAAAATCTCACATAGCAGAAGCAATTGGTTATAGAAACTTAGATAAAAAATATTGGAAAAACTAAATAAAAAATTTAACACTTTTATATGCAAAAGTATAAAGAGCTTATTAAAAATATATAAGGAATAAATAAAAAATGAAAATAATAAAAAAAGAAGATAAAGCCTACCCACAAAAATTATTAGAAATAAAAGACTCGCCAAATCAGTTATATGTAGAAGGCAATATAGATTTATTAAATAATAAATCTATTGCAATAGTTGGAAGTAGGTTAGCAACAGAATATGGAAAAAGTTGTGCAAAATTATTTGCAAATGAACTTTCTAAACAAGGCTTTACCATTATAAGTGGCTTAGCAGTTGGAATAGATGCTACTGCACATATATATTCCATGGAAGAGCAAGGCAAAACAATAGCTGTTTTAGGAAGCGGGTTTAATAAAATATTTCCAGAAGAAAATTATTACTTATATAAAGAAATACTTGAAAATAATGGTTGCATTATATCTGAATATGAACCAAATACAGAAAAAAGTAAAGAAAATTTTCCAAAAAGAAATCGCATAATTAGTGGTTTATCTATGGGAGTATTACTTGTAGAAGCAAGATATGGAAGCGGAGGAGCAATTACAGCGAAACTTGCAATTAAGCAAAATAAAGACTTATTTTGTATACCAAATAGAATAGACGAAAAAACAGGCTATAACACCAATTTATTAATAAAGCAAGGTGCAAATTTAGTCACAACTCCTCAAGATATTATAGATTTTTATGAAGAACAAGACATTCAAGAAAATAATTTACAAATTCCAAAGCAATATGAAGAAATTTATAATCTTATAGGACAGCTCCCAATTACAATAAATGAAATAGCAAAAACTACTAATAAACAAATACCAGAAGTTTCAGAAGCCTTATTTATGCTAGAAATAGAAGGTCTAATTAAAAGCATTCCAGGTAATAAATATATAAGAAAATAAAGGAGAAAAATGTACCAAAGGCATGAACTTGGAAAAGAAGGAGAAGAATACGCATCTAAATATTTACAAAGTGAGGGCTATAAAATAATTGAAAGAAATTTTAGCTGTAAACAAGGAGAAATAGATATTATTGCAAAAGAAAAGCAAGAATATGTATTTATAGAAGTAAAAACAAGACAAAACTTTCATTATGGAACACCTGCACAAGCAGTAACCAAAAAAAAGCAAAAAAACATATGGAATGCTACAAAATACTATATATATTCTCACCATTTAGAAAATAAATATATAAGGTTTGATGTAATAGAAATTTACAAAAGCAAAAATAAACTTTATTTAAACCATATAAAACAAATAAAATAATTAAACAAATAATAACATAATAAAACTCTTCTCATAAAATATACAAAAAATGAAAGGAGTTTTATTAATGAGTAAAACAAAATTTATTAAAATAAATCTTATATTTTTACTAACATTTATTTTTATAACTTACATATTATCAGCGCCAATATTTGCATTTGGACCATCAAGTAATGAAATATATCAAGGAATTGATGTAAGCACATATCAAGGAGACATTGACTTTGAAAAAGTAAAACAATCAGGAATAGAAGTTGTTTATATAAAGTCAAGTGAAGGTTCAAACTTTGTAGATCCACTATTTGAAAGAAACTACGAAAAAGCAAAACGAAGTAACTTAAAAGTAGGCTTTTATCACTATGTAACTGCAAGAACAGAGGAACAAGCAATAAGGCAGGCAGAATTTTTTGTTTCTACAATATCTGGAAAAGTAGCAGATTGCAGGCTAGCAATGGACTTTGAAAACTTTGGCAATCTTTCAAAAGAAGAAATAAATAAAATTGGTTTAGCCTTTTTAAAAAGAGTAGAAGAGCTAAGTAAAAAAGAAGTAGTATTATATAGTGATGCATTTAATGCAAATAGCACATGGAGCGGAGAAATTACAAAATATCCATTATGGATTGCACAATATGAAGTAGAAGAACCTGAAAATAATGGAACATGGAATTCATGGGTGGGGTGGCAATATACAGATGTAGGAGAGATAAAAGGAATTGAAGCATATGTAGATAGAGATAAATACACAAAAGAAATATTTTTATCAGATAATTCTGAACTACCAAAACCTGAAATTCCAGAAAAACCTGAAGAGCCAGAAGATCCAAGCAAACCTGAAATAACAAAAACAATAACTATAAAAAAAGGAGATACTTTATCTTGCCTAGCAATTAAATATAACACTACAGTAGAAGAACTTGTAAAATTAAATAACATTAAAAATCCAAATTTGATATATGCAGGAGAAAAATTAATAGTACCAAACAACCAAAAAGATAGCGCTAATTCTGAAATATATACAGTAAAAAAAGGAGATACACTATCTAAAATTGCATTAATTTTTAATACAACAGTAAGTGAAATAGCCCAAAACAATAATATACAAAACGTAAACTTAATATATCCAAATCAAAAATTAATAATATATAACAATAATAACTATGATACAGGACACACACTTTACAAAGTACAAAAAGGAGATTCTTTATGGAAAATAGCGAGAAGAAACAATACTACTATTGCTAATATATTAAGGCTAAACCGTATAAAAAATAAAAACCTAATTTATCCAAACCAAATTTTTAGAATCTAATAAGTTAAATTTTGAATCTGAACATAGCACACAATTATGTATACTCTCATAAACTATACTATGATAAATTGAATAATTAGGAGGTACTTATGAAAAAAGTATTAGAACTAAAAAATGTAAGCAAAAAGTACCAAGCAAAAAATGGGGAAGTAGAAGCCTTAAAAGATATTAGTTTCTATGTAAATGAAGGAGAATTTGTTAGCATTATTGGCCCAAGTGGATGTGGAAAATCTACACTTTTGTCAATCATTTCTGGGCTAGAACCAAAAACAGAAGGAGAAATTAAAATAACAGGTGGAATAGGTTATATGCTACAAAAAGATAGCCTTCTTGAATGGAGAAATATCTATGATAATGTAATGTTTGGATTAGAAATAAGTCGTAAAAAAACTAAAGAAAGTCAAGCTTATGTAGAAGAATTACTAAAAAAATATGGACTTTATGAATTTAAAGATAAATATCCAAACCAATTATCTGGAGGCATGAGGCAAAGAGCAGCTTTAATTAGAACTCTTGCTATTAACCCTAAAATTTTATTATTAGATGAAGCCTTTTCTGCACTAGATTATCAAACAAGAATCATGGTTACAAATGACATCTATAAGATATTAAAAAATGAAAATATTACAGCATTAATAGTAACGCATGATATATCAGAAGCAATTAGTATGTCAGATAGAGTAATAGTATTAAGCAAAAGACCTGCAACCGTAAAATCTATACACACAATTGATTTTGAAATGGAAAATAAAACACCTATTAATTGCAGAGAAAGCCCTAAATTCAGTAAATACTTTGACACCATTTGGAAGGAGCTGGATGTACATGTATGAAAAAAACATATCAGATGATAGAAAAAAATACTTAAGAAAAATTAGAACAAATAAAATACTTGTTATATTAACACAATTATCTATTCTTATTTTATTTTTAGTACTTTGGGAAGTACTTGCAAATAAAAAAATAATAGATAGCTTTATAACAAGTCAGCCATCAAGAATTTTAGATACCTTTCTAAATTTATCATCAAATGGACTCTTAAAACACCTTGGAGTTACTTTAACAGAAACCTTAATAGGCTTTGTATCTGGAGTTATTTTAGGAGTACTAATTGCTATTCTATTATGGTGGTCAAAATTTTTAGCAAAAGTCTCAGAACCATTTTTAGTAATACTAAATAGCTTACCAAAAGTAGCACTTCGGACCAGTTATTATTGTTTGGGTAGGAGCAGGAATGGGAGCTATTATTACTATGGGTCTTGCAATTTCGCTTATTGTAACCATACTAGAAATTTTAAATGGCTTTTTAAATACAGATAAAGAACTAATAAAAATGGCTCAAACTTTTAATGCTACTAAATTTCAAATATTAACTAAAATTGTAATCCCTGCTAATATATCTACCTTTTTTAATTCACTTAAAGTTAATATTGGATTATCGCTAGTTGGCGTAATTACAGGAGAATTTTTAGTATCAAAAGCAGGACTTCGGATACTTAATTGTATATGGAGGCCAAGTTTTTAAATTAGACTTAGTAATGACAGGAGTTATAATTTTAGCCATTGTAGCAGCTGTAATTTACGAAGCTATTGTACTATTAGAAAAAATTGTTATGAGAAAAGTATCAAAAAGGAAGTAATAGATAAAAGTAGCATTTAAGGGAGAAAAAAGTATCTTAAATGATAAGAAAATAAAAAATAACATGTCAAAATACTTTAAAATCTCCTTTGACATGAACTTTAGAAACAGGAGGAAACAATGAAAAAATATCTTATTGTATTATTAGCTATTATAGTAGTAGCAGTAGGAATAACTACTTACTTATTATTAAATAAAGGCGGAGAAAATCCAAGCGAAGTTGGAAACGAAAATCCAGTACAAGAAATAAAGACAATTCAGGTAAATGAAGTAACACGTTCAGTATTTTATGCACCACAATATGTAGCAATAAGTAAAGGATTTTTTGAAGAAGAAGGCTTAAACATAGAATTAACAACTGGCCAAGGAGCAGATAAAGTTATGACAGCAGTTATATCAGGCCAAAGTGATATTGGATTTGCTGGACCAGAAGCATCAATATATATATATAATGAAGGAAAAGAAAACTATGCAGAAGTTTTTGCACAAATGACACAAAGAGATGGATCATTTTTAGTTAGCAGAGATAAAACAGATAATTTTAGCTGGCAGGATCTAAAAGGAAAAACTGTAATACCAGGAAGAAAAGGCGGAGTTCCATATATGACATTTGAATATGTATTAAAACAAAATGGAATTGATCCACAAAAAGATTTAGTATTAGATGATAGCATAAGCTTTGATTTAATGGCAGGAGCATTTGCAGGAGGAAATGCAGAATATGTAACATTATTTGAGCCAACAGCCTCAATGACAGAAGCGGCAGGAGCAGGCTATATAGTAGCATCTGTTGGAGAAGCAGCAGGAGAAATACCATATACTGCATATTTTGCAAACAAAAGCTATATAGAAGAAAATCCAGATATAATACAAGGCTTTACAAATGCAATATATAAAGGACAAAAATGGGTAAAAGAGCATACTGCAGCAGAAATTGCAGAAGTTATTACAGAATTCTTCCCAGATACAGATTTAGATATGCTTACAGCTTCTATTCAAAGCTATATGGATATAGATGCATGGAGCGATACTCCAGTATTAAAAGAAGAATCATTTAACTTACTTCAAACAGTTATGAAAGAAGCAGGAGAATTAGAAAAAGAAGCAGACTATAATAAAGTAATAAACAATAGCTTTGCAGAAAAAGCAATTGAAACTATAAAATAATAAATATTATAAGCAAAGGTATAATGTTTTATAATTAATTCATTATATCTTTGTTTTTAAATAATACATCATACTAAACTTAACCAAAAAGTCAACGATAAAAATTCTGATGTTTTTTATAAAAAATAAAACATAAAAAACACCTTAAAAATTTTAAAAAATAAAATAATCATTTTTTTAAAAAAAGCAAATTTTATTACATTTTAATATAGACAAAAATGAATAAATATAGTAAAATAGATATATACATTAAATTAATACAATTTAATTTACATTAAAAACGAATATTTTTGAAAAAATGATTTTTTAAAATATTGAAAAATTTACAAAAAAATTTTTTAAAATATTTTTAAAAAATAGAAAATTCAATTTTAGCTTATTTATCAATGAAAACAATAAATTTTTAATAGGAAAAAATGGAAAAAAGCATATAAAATACGGCATTTATGACAAAATTGTAATAAAATTGTAATATTAATTTAACAAAAAAATAAGACATAGCTACCATGTAAAAAACAACAAAAATATTGACTGAAAAGCAAGTAGATACTTTAAAGTCAACAAATTCAAACATGCTAAAAATAGCCAAAAAACGGCAATGACTACATAAAAACTGCAAGTTTGACATTATTAAAATCTTAGATTAATATTAGACTAACCAATAAATGAAAGGGTAAAAATAAAAAATGGCAAACAAAAATAGCCAACAAATAGGGGGTACAAAAATGGAAGTAATAAAAAGAGATGGAAAAACAGTTGATTTCGATAGAGAAAAAATTTCTGCAGCTATTAACAAAGCAAATGCAGAAGTAAAGCCAAAAGAAAGAGCAAGCAAGGAAGATATTAATGAAATAATTGATTATGTTGAAAGTTTAGATAAAAAAAGAATTTTAGTAGAAGATATTCAAGATATTATAGAAGAGAAATTAATGGAATTAGATAAATATTCTCTTGCTAAAAAATATATTACATATCGTTATACTAGAGCATTAATTAGAAAAGCAAACACTACAGATCAATCTATTAAAGAATTAATAGATGGGGAAAGTGATTACTGGAACAACGAAAACTCTAACAAAAATGCAAGAGTTGTTACAACACAAAGAGATTATTTAGCAGGAATTACTAGTACAGATATTACCAGAAGATTTCTACTTCCAAAAGATGTTGTAGAAGCACATGACGAAGGAATTATTCACTTCCATGATGCAGACTATTTTGCCCAAAATGCTTTAACAAACTGTGAACTTATTAACTTAGAAGATATGCTACAAAATGGAACTATAATGAATGGAGTTATGATAGAAAAACCACACAGATTTTTAACAGCAATGACAATAGCAACACAAATTATATTAGGTGTTACATCATCAACTTATGGTGGTGCAACAGTATCTCTTGCTCATTTAGCACCATTTGTAAAAAGCAGTTATGATAAATATTACAAAAAATACAAAGATAGAGGCTTAACAGAAATGCAATGCACAGAGTATGCTAAGCAAGATACTAAAAAAGAAGTATCAGACGGTGTACAAACTTTTAATTATCAAGTAAATTCTATGACAAATACAAATGGACAGGCACCATTTTTATCTGTTTGCATGTACTTAGGAGAAACAGATGAATACAAAGACGAATTAGCTATGATAATAGAAGAATTCTTAAAACAAAGAATAGAAGGCTTTAAAAATGAAAAAGGTGTATATATTACACCAGCATTCCCAAAACTATTATATGTACTAGAGCCAGATAACATCACAGAAGACAGCAAATATTGGTATTTAACAGAACTTGCAGCAAAATGTACTGCAAAAAGATTAGTACCAGACTACATTTCAGAAAAGAAAATGTTAGAATACAAAATAGATAAAAATGGAAATGGAAATTGCTATCCTTGTATGGGTTGCCGTTCATTCCTAACACCATATGTTGATCCAGAAACTAACAAACCAAAATACTATGGTAGATTTAATCAAGGTGTTGTAACAATTAACTTAGTTGATGTTGCATTATCTTCAAAACAAGACTTTGATAAATTCTGGGAAATCTTTGAAGAAAGACTAGAATTATGCCATAGAGCACTTCAAGCTAGACATGAAAGACTAAGCAAAGTTACAAGTGATGTAGCACCAATTCTATGGCAACATGGAGCTTTAGCTAGACTTAAAAAAGGTGAAAGCATTCACAAATTATTACATGACGGTTACTCAACAATTTCACTTGGCTATGCAGGTCTTTATGAATGTGTAAAATACATGACAGGAAATAGCCATACAGATAATGGATCAGGAAAAGAATTTGCACTTAAAGTAATGCAAAAATTAAATGATAAATGTAAAGAATGGAAAGAAGCAGAAAAAATAGATTATAGTGTATATGGAACACCAATCGAATCTACAACATATAAATTTGCAAAATGTTTACAAAAAAGATTCGGAAAAATTGAAGGAATTACAGATAGAGGCTATATTACAAACTCATACCATGTACCAGTATTTGAAGAAATTGATGCTTTCTCTAAACTAAAACTAGAAAGCGAATTCCAACGTTTAAGTCCAGGTGGAGCAATATCTTATGTAGAAACACCTAACTTACAAAATAACATTGAAGCAGTATTAGAAGTTATTAAATTCATATATGATAACATCATGTATGCAGAATTAAACACAAAATCAGACTATTGCCAAAAATGTGGTTTTGATGGTGAAATTTTAATAGATGAAAATCTAGAATGGTATTGCCCAAACTGTGGAAACAGAGACCATGACACACTAAATGTAGCAAGAAGAACTTGTGGCTACATTGGAAGCCAATTCTGGAATAAAGGAAGAACACAAGAAATAAAAGAAAGAGTATTACACATAGATAATAAAGATGCACAAATGCCAAATGAAGTAGCAGCTAAACAAGCAGTGTAAGAAATAGGGGAAATAAAATGAGATATAACAAAATCAGAAAAATGGATATTTCAAATGGACCAGGAGTTAGAGTTTCAATATTTATGCAAGGCTGCACATTTAACTGCAAAGCATGCTTTAATCCAGAAACACATGACTTTAATGGCGGAAAAGAATTTAATGATGATGTAATAAATGAAGTATTAGAACTATGCAAAGATGACAGTATAGTTGGTTTATCAATATTAGGTGGTGAACCAATGCATCCAAATAACATAGAAGGAACAACAAAACTTGCAAAGAAGTTTAAAGAAAAATATCCAAATAAAACAATATGGACATGGACAGGATTTTTATTTGATAGAGATTTAAAGGACAAAGAAGTATTAAAATACATAGATGTATTAGTAGACGGGCAATTTGTGGAAGAACTAAAAGACCCAAGACTAAAATATAGTGGATCTTCAAATCAAAGAGTAATAGATGTACAAAAAAGCTTAAAAGAAAATAAAATTGTAGAAATAAAAAATATAAACTAAATATAAAAACTACTTTGAAACTAAATGTTTATTAATAACTTTAGTTGTTTTCAAAGTAGTTTTAATTTTATAAAAATTAATAAAAAGGGGAGAAAAAAATGAATAATGTAAAAATTTTTGCATGTCCAACAGCTGAAGAATTTACTAAAGAAATTTGTGAATCACTAGAAGTACCAATGGGAGAAGTAGAATGTTATAAGTTTGCTAATGATAATAGTTTTGTACAATATAAAGAATCTGTAAGAGAACAAGATATTTTCTTAGTTCAAACAACACAGCCACCAGTAAACGAAAGAATAATGGAACTATTAATTATGATAGATGCAGCTAAAAGAGCATCAGCACATAGAATAAATGTAGTACTTCCATATTTTATTTATTCAAGATCAGATAAAAAAGATCAACCACGTATACCAGTAACAGCAAGACTATTTGCAGAAATTTTAGAAGCAGCAGGAGCAAACAGAGTAATAACCTGTGACTTACATAATCCAGCAATTCAAGCATATTTTAATATACCATGTGATAGAATAACAGGTCAGCATATTCTTCAAGCATACTTTGATTCAAAACAAATTGAAAACAAAGTAGTAGTAGCAACAGATGCAGGAAGCTCAAAAAAAGCATATAAATATTCTAAATATTTTAATTGTCCAATGGCATTAATAGATAAAAGAAGAGCAGGAAATGATGATAAAGCAGTAGCAGCAAACATTATAGGAGATGTAAAAGGTAAAACTGCACTTATATTTGATGATGAAGTAAGCACAGCAGGAACAATGGTAGAAGCAGCAAAAATATTGCAAGAACATGGAGCCAAAGAAATTTATGCAGCATGTACACATGGAGTTCTATGCGGGCCAGCAATAGAAAGAATAAAAAATTCTCCAATTAAAGAACTAGTAGTTACAAATACAGTACCATTAACAGAAGAAAAACAAATTCCTAAAATAAAAATATTATCAATTGCTCCATTATTTGCAGAAGCAATAAAACGTATAAATGAAGCAAAACCATTAGGAGACTTATTTGAATTTGACAAATAATTCCCTTGCAAAAGTATTGACAAAAACAATATAGGAAGTTATAATATAATATGTATGAAAAAACAAAATAAATCCCACACGTAAGAGTGTAATTACTGAAGGGAGGGGAAACAAAAAATGTCAGAAGTTAAAGTTAATAATGGAAATATAGAAGATGCCTTAAAAAGATTTAAAAGACAATGTGCTAGAAATGGAGTATTACAAGAGGTTAGAAAAAGAGAACACTATGAAAAACCAAGTGTTAAAAGAAAGAAAAAATCAGAGGCAGCTAGAAAAAGAAAATTCTAAAAAATTAAGGGATTAGTGTTTAATCCCTTTTTTGTTTGTCGCGGTTGGCACGTTTGTTCAGGCGATACTTTGTCACTTTTGGGACATATATTAATAAAATAGTATTCTAAAAAAGGAGAAAAATGTTATGTTAAAAGAAAAATTATTAGAAGACTTAAAAAACTCAATGAAAGAAAAAAATGAGCTTAGAAAAAATGTAGTTCAAATGGTAAGAGCAGCTATTTTGCAAGTAGAAAAAGATAAACAAATAGAAGTTACAGACCAGCAAATTGTAGAAATAATTGCAAAAGAAGCTAAAAAAAGAAGAGACTCTATTCCAGACTATGAAAAAAGTGGAAGAGAAGACTTAATATCTCAAATAAAAGAGGAAATTGCAATATTAGAAGAATATTTACCAGAGATGCTATCACCAGAAGAAATAGAAGAAAAGCTAAAACAAATTATAGCTGAAATTGGTGCTACATCTATGAAAGACATAGGAATGGTAATGAAAACATCAAA
>CANQPV010000028.1 GCA_947625825.1 uncultured Clostridia bacterium
TTTATTATGCAGACTTATAATTTTATATTGTTATTTCTTAATTTTTACTAATTATAAAAAGTGAATATTTATAATGTTGTCTTATTGTAAATTTTTATGTATTTAATTGAAAAATTTAATTTTTCAATTTTATTTTTTAATAATTTATATGAAAATTATTTAAATATTAGTTTAAATTTTATATATACAAAAATAAAAATGATAATTTTATTTAATTATCATTTCTATTTAATACTTTTAATTATAATTAAAAATAATTATTATTTATTTTATTGTTTATTAATTATTTATAATATTTAATTAATTATTTTTTATATTTTATTTAAAATTAATTTATTATTTTTTATTTATTCATTATCTATTGGTCCAAATAATTCATCAAATTTTGCTTCTAATTCTTTTTGTACATCTATAGAAAGTACCTCAGGTGCTTGTTCTTCTTCATCTTGTGGTAATATTGGTGCTTCTTGTAATGTATTATTTTTATTTTCTATTTTATTATTTTTATCTAAATTATCTTCAGTTTTAATATCTTTTTCATTTTTATTTGAATTTTCTTCTATATTAATTACTTTTTTATTTTCTGCTTTATTTTGTTCTTGAGTTTCTTTTTTATTTTCCACTTTATCATCTTCAAATAAATCATCTAAAGATTCAACTTTTAAATCTTTTTGTGGATTATTTTCACCATCTTCTACATAAGGATTATATGGATTATATTTTCTCCATTTACCTCTATCTCCAACGTTAAAGTCTAAATGATTTAATGTATTTGCTGAAAGTTTTCTTGCCATTGGACTTTCAAAATAATAGAATTTCTTTGCTTTAATTGGCTTAATACCTTTTTCATAAATTATGCACTCATCATTATCTAGCCTTCTTAATTCATCTGGTGTCATAAGTGCTCTTGCCATTACTTGATCTGAATCATTATAGCCTTGCCTATGATATTGTTTATCTCTGTTAATAGATCTACTGTCCCTTACTATTGTTTTTTCTCCTAATGCTTTTGAAAAATATTCTACTGTTTTATATGAGTTACTTCCTAAAAATACGTGTGTATCGCAGTTACCCATAATTGTTTCATAAGATTTTTCATATACTGCTTCTAGCTGATCTAAGTTTTGTAGAATAACACTAAATGAAATTCCTCTACTTCTACTTGTTGATATTTTTTTATCAAAGTCTGGTATTTTACCAATATTAGCAAACTCATCACATATAAAGAAGGTTGGTGTTTTTAATCTTCCACCATTTTCATCTGCAAAATTATATAATTGTTGTATCATTTGTGAAAAGAATATTGTTAATAAGAAGTCGTAAGCTGTATGTGTATCTGATGAAATAACATATACTGCTGTTTTTTTACTTCCTATATCTTCAAAATTAATAGTGTCTGTTGAAGTTACTTCTGCAATTTCTTTTGAATCAAATTTACCAAGTTTAGATTGAAGTGAACTTAATATTGATCCATAAGTTTTTTCTGGTGCTATTTCAATAGATTTATAGTACATTCTTGCTGGATGATCATAAGGTAATTGATTTATTAATTCTGTAAGTAAATTACTACCACCATTATTATTTGCTGCTCTTACTAATTCTGAACAGCTTGCTAAGTTTTGTTCTTCTTCAGGTCTTGTTGCAATTAAATAATATATTAATGCTTTAAGTAGCATTTCTGCCATATCATCCCAATATGGGTCTGAATTGCTACCAGCTTCAGATTTTTGTCCTTTTACAATAGTGTTTGCAATAACATCTACATCTATTTCGCTTGATATGTGCATTAATGGGTTATAGCCATCACTATTTGCTGGATTTACTAAATTTAATACTTTAATATCATATCCATTTTGCTTTAGGAAACCTGCTGTTTTATCATATAATTCTCCTTTAGGATCTGTAAATACATATGAACCAAGCATTTGATATGCATTTGGTATTGAATATGATGTAGATTTACCAGAACCAGATCCACCTACTACTAATACATTTATATTTCCTCTTTTATCTAATGGTAAGTAATGATCTTGTGCTAGTAAAATTCCTTTATGCTTGCTTAGTACTTTATATTGTTCTCCACCTTCACTCCAATCACTAGAGCCATGTTCAATATCTGTATATTCACTTTTTGGTCTTGATTTAAATAAGCCAATTACCGAACAAATTGCATAGAATATAGTAAAATATGCTAATGTTTTAAAGAATATTCCTGTATAGCCTTCTACAAAGACTTTACCTATGCTAGAAAAGCTTGTAATATTAGGTACTAGTTCTTCAAAAAATGTTGTCATATTAAAAATTCCATTGGCGTTTGTTGCTATACCAATGGAATATGCAATTGGTGAAACAAGTATTACAGTAAGAATAACCCATAATACTGCTATCACTATTAAGGCTACTTTATTATCTTTTAATGTTTTTTTTACTTTATAATTCATTATTTTCTATCACCTTTTCTTTGGTTTTATTCTCCAATTTCGGCTCCTGCTTTTGAAGATACTTTAACTTTTGCTTTAAGTTTTTTCTCTTTTTCATCTCTTTGCTTTCTGTAAGAAGCTAAATCTTTAATTGCTTGTGGATTTAATGTAACAATAACAGTTCCGTCTTCCTTTTGCATTTGTCCATTTTCATTAACAATAGCATCACCTGTAGGAATTTCTATATTTCCTTGTTCTTCAATATAACTTGAAATAACTTCATAAACTTGACCCTTTGGTGGAACCTCTAAAGTTTTCTCCGTAGGTTGAAATACACTTCCTGCAACGCATGGTGTATTTTTTTCATCTTTTTTATTTGAATGTACAGTTGTACTACTCATATTTATTTCCTCCTAAACATCTTGTTTTTTATCTCTAATTTCAAAGGCAAAATATGATTTATATGGTTTTAATTTACATTTGCCTTTTACTTCATTTGTTTCCTCATCAAAGTATAAAACTGGTTTGATTTCTTCTGTTGTTTCCGGATCTATTATTGAAATTGGTCTCTTTAAATCCGGTGTATATTTAAATTCTTTATATTCCATTTCTTTTTCTGAATACAAAGTATCAAACTTAATTGGTATTGGGCGCTTTGCAATTCTTACTTTATCGTCTGCAAGCAAGCCCATGTTAACTACTACTTTATCTTTTCCAAAAGATAAAATAACAAGTTCTTCTTCTTGGCTTGGTTCATCAACAAAAAAGGTTTTCTTTTTTAAGTTACCGTTTAATTCTTCTGCATAAACTAAACGCTGAACAGTATATTTTGGATACTCATCTAGAAGTTTTTTGTCTGTTTTATTAACTCTGTAAATTACTGTGTTTACTCCCTGAGGATCTGTAATACTGAAATGTTTACCTTTTATTTTGTCCATTTCTTACACTCCTTTTCTATGAATTATAGTGCAAATACATAGTTTATCTTTTGTTTATTTTATAGGAAATTGCATTTTTTTAATGAAATTTCATAACTATATTTAATTATAATACATTTTATTTGATGTGTCAATACTTTGAAAGCTTTTTTCTTATGTTAACTCTATTTTCCTTGGATTATATTTTGACACTTCTTGTAATTTAGTAAATAGTTGCTTTTCTTCAGGTGTCATAACTTTTGGGACCATAACTTGCACCTGTGCTATTAAATCTCCTCTTCCGCCTTTTCCATTATAGTAGCCTTTTCCATTAATTCTTAAAGTTTCTCCACTTTGCATTCCTTGTGGTATATATAATGAAACTTCTTCATCAATGGAAAATAAATTTACTTTTGTTCCTAATGCTGCTTCCCATGGTGTTAAATATAAATTAGTATATAAATCTACTCCTTGTAATTTGTATTTAGGATCATTTTCTATTATTATTTTTATTAATAAATCTCCGGGCTTTCCACCATTTTCTCCAGGTTTTCCTTGGCCCATTAACCTAATTTTTTCTCCGTTTCGAATACCGAGATGGAATTTTAACTTCAAAGTTTTTCATTTTGCCATTTAAAGTTCTAAGTGTTATTTTCTTTTGTGCTCCATAAAAAGCATCTTTAATTGATACTTTTATTTCTGTATCTATATTTTCACCTTTAGCTGGTACTTTTTTTGATTTGTTTTCTCTTACTTTTTCTTCATTATGATTTTGCTCACCAAAAAACATTTGAAAAAATTCACTAAAAATAGAGTCTTTTTCTCTTTTAGATTCTTCATAGTTAGTGCGTTTTTTTCTGCCTATATGTGAATTCCACATTCTATCGTATTTTTTCTTAGAAGAAATATTTGATAATACTTTATACGCTTCATTTATGTCTTTAAACCTTTCTTCTGATGAAGAATTGTTTATATCTGGATGATATTTTTTTGCTTGTTCTCTATATGCTTGTTTGATTTGTTCTTGTGTTGCACTAGCTCCGTGGTAAGTCTAATATTTTATAATAATCTTTGAAAATCATAATAGATTTCCCCCTAGTATGCCCTTAATATTTCTAGTCTTTTGTTCAAATTTGTTAGAATTATATCATATTTAACGCCTTAAATAAACACTTTTATTAAATAAATTTTAATAAAAGCTTATTTCTTAATAAAATACCATCTGGATGGATTAATACTTTTTTCTTAATATTTTTTTCTATGTCATGGTCTAATATGCTAAGAACCGCTTCATCTATATTTTCCATAGCCAGTTTCCTAATTTCTTCTACTTGCTCATAATTTCTTGTTTCTTCTGTTTTATCTGCAACATAAATAATTTTTGCTAAGTCGTCCATCTCTGGATTTCCTGTGGTATGATATTTTATAGCATTTTGCATCTCTTCTGTAAATCCATATTTTTTTGACATATATGCACCTATTTTAGCATGTAGCAATGCTACATTTTGTTTTTCTATTTCATCTATAACTATTTTATTTTCTTTTATATATTCCATAGCTTCTTCTAAAGGTATTTCTTTGCCCATATCATGTGCTAAACCTGTTAACATTGCTATATTTTCATCTATATTATACCTTTTAGCAAGTATTTTAGCCATTTTCATTGTTCCAATAGAATGTAAATACCTTTTTTCTGATAAGTTTTTCTTTAGCTCTGTTTGTATATTTTCTATACTTTCCATAACTTGTCCTTTTAATTTATTTAGGTTTTTAGAGGTTATTTGCCTATAAACCTTTGAGTTTAGTCTTTAATTATATGAGATATTTTTACATATAACAAAGCTTATTTTTTATTAATAGAATTAGCTTATTATTAATAAGCTAATTCTATTAATTTATCTAAAAGTTCTGAATATTTTAATCCACTATTTTCCCATAATTTTGGGTACATACTAATTTGTGTAAAGCCTGGTAATGTATTTATTTCGTTTATAACTACTTCTTCAGTATCTTTTTTAATAAAGAAATCTACTCTTGATAAACCCTTTCCATCTACTGCTTTAAAAGCTTTTATTGCTAATTTTTTAATTTCTTCTTGTTTTTCATAAGAAATCTGTGCAGGAATTACTACTCTTGATTGTGCATTATTATATTTTGCGTCAAATGTGTAAAATTCTTCTGCTGGTAGAATTTCTCCTACACATGTAGCTTCTACATCTTCATTTCCAAGTACTGCACATTCTACTTCTCTACCAATTATTTCTTCTTCTATTACAATTTTAGTATCAAATTTTGCAGCATATACAATGGCTTGTTTTAATTCTTCTTCATTATTTGCTTTTTTTATTCCTACAGAAGAGCCTGAATTAGATGGTTTTACAAATACAGGAAAGCCTAACTTTTCTTTTGCTTTTTTAGAAATTTCATCTAATGTTAGTTTTTGTTCATTAAAATTGTTATCTATATAACGATAGTCATTATTTTTAGCTTTTATGTACATATATTTTGCTTGGCTAATTTCTGCTTTGTCAAATATTACTTTTGCATAAGCTTTATCCATGCAAATACTAGATCCTAATACTCTACATCCAACATATTTTAATTTTAATAATTCAAATAGTCCTTGAATTGTACCATCTTCTCCATATAATCCATGTAATACTGGAAATGCAACATCTAAATTTCTTAAATATTGTAATACATTTTCTATAGGCTCTATATTATCTAATTTTTCTCCTACTTTTAATACTTCAATTTCTTCTACATTTTTTGCATAGCAGTACCATTTTCCTTCATTATCTATATAAATTGGAAGTACCTCGTATTTTTCTTTGTTTAAATTTTTTATAATTGAAGTTGCAGAAACAATAGATACATCATGTTCTGTTGACATTCCTCCAAAAATAACACCTAATTTTATTTTACTCATAAAAATCACTCCTATTTTTTATTCATTGTTACAAATTGCATCACAAATTTCGGTAAAGTGCAATCCATTTGATGCTTTAATTAAAACTACGTCTTGAGGCTCAATTTCTTTTTGTAAAATATTAATTGCTTCATTATTAGTTTTGCATAATATTATTTTGTTTTCAGCCATTCCCATATCTTTCGCTTTTTTAGCTATATATTTAGATTCTTCTCCTACACAAATTAATAAATTGATTTTATTTTTTGCAACTACTTCTCCTACTTGTTCATGAAGATTTTTACTATATTCTCCAAGTTCTAACATGTCTCCAAGTACTGCTATTTTTTTATTATTAGAAAGTTTTCCTAAATAGTCTATTGCAGCTTTCATAGAGTCATAATTTGCATTATAGCAATCATTAATTACTGTTGCGCCATTTTTAGCCTTTTTTATTTCCATTCTTCTTTTTGTAAGTTCAAAGTTTGCAATTCCTTCTATTACTTTTGGCATTTCAATATTAAATACTTTAGCTACTGCTATAGCGCACAAACTATTTTGTATAAAATGTTCTCCACCTACTGGAATATGTAGGCTATATTTTTTACCATCTACTATAGCTTCACATTCACTTCCATTTTCGTGAAGATTAGCATTTTGACCTAAAATATTACTTTGTTTATCAAAGCCGTATGTAATTATGTTGTAATTTTTCTTTTCTTTTTCATACCAACTATGTAATAAATCGTTATCGTAATTTATAACCACTGTTCCATTAGGGGTTAGTCCTTCTAAGATTTCTAATTTTGCTTTTAAAATGTTTTCTCTTGAGCCGAAGCAAACCAATATGTGCAGTTCCTATATTTGTAATAACTGCTACATCTGGTTTTGCTATATTTGTAAGCACACTTATTTCTCCAAAAGAATTCATGCCCATTTCTAATACCATAATTTCTTCATCTTTTAAACTAAGTATTGTAAGTGGCAAGCCTATTTCATTATTATAATTTCCCATAGTTTTTAATACTTTATATTTTTTAGAAAGTACACTTGCAACCATATCTTTTGTACTAGTTTTTCCTACGCTACCAGTAATTGCAACTACTGGTATATTATATAAGCTTCTTTTATAAGTTGCAATTTGCTGAAGTGCTTTTACTGTATTTTCTACTAATATAATAGTAGCATTTGGGTATTTCCTAATAATTTCGTTTGATATTTCAACGCCTTGTAACAAGCATGCTATTGCTCCTTTTTGTAAAGCCTCTTCATATAACGTACTTCCATTAAAGTTTTCTCCTTGTAACCCTATATAAACTTCTCCTTTGTTTAGTTCTCTTGTATCTTTAGAAAATTTTTCGCAAATTAAGTTTTCATTTCCACATATTAGTTTTCCACCTGTTACATCTAATATGTTTTTTACTGTTATTTGTTTATTCATTTTTGTTCTCCCATAACTATTATAATTTATTGCTATTATATTCTAATTATTTATAAACTGCAACAAAAAACATTAAAAAAAGGAAATCTAAAATTATAGATTTCCCCCCGCCCAAAATATTAGTTCTTACTAACTATTTTGGGCTGCTCTGTTTGCAATTTCAATTGCTTTACTTACAATATTACCACAAGTTTTAGATGGTACATTTCCCCATCCTCCATCTTGTTTTACTTGGTCATATACACCAAGTTCTTTTGCTATTTCTTCTCTTAACTGATTAGAAATTAGTTTTCTGTTATTTGACATAATAAATACCTCCTAACAGATTTAAAATTTTGTTTGTGAAAATTTATTTTAACAATTAAATTTTTTATTTTAATAAAATAATTTTAAATTTTTATTGTTTTTATATTTTCACACTATTATTTTGTTTTATTTTTTGAAAAATATTTTTAAAATTTTTTCCAAATTAATTTTTTAATATTTTATTTTTTAGTGTGTAAGTGTTCCATTTGGTGTATTTACTATTACTAAAATATCTTCTTCTTTTCCAGTTTGACAATTAATATATACTAAAAAGTCTGTGTCATTTACTTTTCCTTTAAATTCCCAACACATTACTTCTGTTTTCCACTCTGTTGGAATAATTGCTAAATTTTCACTTTTAATATCTAGTTTTGGATTTAAACTATTTTTAGCTTGCTCCTTTGTAATTTTAACTTCTGGTAAATCTCTTTCTTCATGCGAATTTAAATAGCCAGTTGTTTCAATTCCCATTATTTCTCCATTATCTAGTGCTACTTTTAATTTTACTAAGTCTGGATAAATAACTACTCCGTCTTGTTCATAAGCATAATTAATTGTAACTATTCCGCCTTCTTTTAAATAATATGTTTCTTTCATATTTGGAAAATCATGCTCTTGCAAGAATTTTTTTCCAATTTCATCTGCTCTTTCTTGAGTTACGCTTTCTGCTTCAATATTTCTATTGTAATTCATAAATACAACATGTCCACCTTTTTCTGAAATAGAAATTACTAAATTTGCATCTTTTTCTCCATTTACTTTTGCATTAAAATCATAGGTTACCATATCTGTATTTTCTGATTTTCCAGATAAAGATATTTCTTGTACTTTATTTTCTCCAATAAATTTTTTTGCTATTTCTTTTGCTTTTTCTTCACTAATATTTTCTCCTGTTAAGCCTTTCTTTTCGGTTGACGTCATGTGTTCAGAAAAAGCACCATCATATATTAAGCCAGAATATTCGTGAAAATTTTCTTCTAAACTGCTAAAGCTGTCTTTTGAAATATTGCTAACTTCTTGTGCAAAAGCCATATTTCCTTTTTTAGTTAGTTCTCCCCAACTAATTCTTCCTTCATTCATATCTGTAGATAGCTGATTTAAAGTATTTTCTAGTTCTACACTATAGTCATGTAATTCTTGCAAATTATCTAAATCTTCTTGTGTTAATTTTTCATTATATATATTTTTTCTAGACAATGCATAGCTATAATCACTTACTTGATTTAAAAATTTAGCTGTTTTTTCTAATTCTACACTGTCTATTGGAAGTCTAGATAAATAAACTTGTGCTAAATTTGCTTCTCTCCATACATTAGTTAAAGTTTCTGCTCCATGTTCAGGTGTGCTAGAAATAATAGACTTTGCTAAATATGTTTCTACATTTTGTACATAATCTACTAATTCAAAAAAAGCCATATTGTATCCATTTTCTGAAGCTTGCCTGTATTCTGTTTGTTTTTGGTAAATCCATACTCCCATTGCAATTATTATTGCAAATAACACTACAATAATGCTAAGCATGTGTCTATCTTGAAGTCTATTTTTCCAATCTGTTAATTTATTTGTTATTTTCCCCATAATTTTGTTTCCTTTCTTTATATTATGTAAATACGTATTATTTTTATAAATTTACATAATTTCATTTTTATAAAAATTATTTGTAATTGAATATAAAATTATAAATAATTTTTATTATTAAAATTTACTTGCAAAATCTGTGCTTTCCTATTGTTTTAATTAGTGGCCTCGACCAAATCCATTTATTAGTTGCTGTAGCTGGATTAAAATAATATATTGCTCCACCTGTTGGATCCCAACCATTTAATGCATCTCGCGCTGCTTTTACAACAGATGATGATTCATCAATTGGTACATTAATTTGCCCATCAGATACTGCTGTAAATGCACCTGGCTGATATATAACTCCTGAAATTGTATTTGGAAAGCTAGAGTGTGCAACACGATTTAAAATGACTGCACCTACTGCTACTTGGCCTTCATAAGGCTCACCTCTTGCTTCTCCATTTATTGCTCTTGCTAATAGTTGAACATCTGATGTACTTCCACTTTTTGATGCCGCTTCTACCTTTTTTTGATTACTTAAAAAATTTATTAATTCTATTATTAAAAATGAAATTACTAATAAAATAAATATTATCTTTACAATTCTCTTCATTATTTCTTCCTTTCCATAAATTTTATATAATTTCATTTTGTCCATTTTTGGTTAATTTATGCATTTTTTTATAATTAAAATAAAATTATTCACTATTTAATAGTTTTATAGCTAAAGCGTAAATAGTACTATTTTTCGCAGTTTTGAAAGGTCACGTTCTGAACCTTCTTCTTCGAACCTACTTCTGCAACGGGCATTTGAAAAACAAGAAAACTAGTACTATTTGCGCTTTAATGTAATTAAAATAAAATTATTTATTCTTATTTAAAAATTATAGATTTTTGTTTTAAATATGTTATAATAAATTCACTAAATTGAAATAATGAAATTTTTAATATATGTTTTAAAAAAGAAAGGATTTTTTATGAAAAAAGTAATTATTTTTTATGCCTCTTATGGAGGAGGGCATTTATCTGCTGCAAAATCTATTTTGCAATATATTGAAAAAAATTTTCCTCTTGTTAGTGTAGAAATGATAGATTGTATGAAATATGTAAATAAACCAATAGAAAAGATGACAACAGCTGCTTACCGTGAAATGGCAAAAAAGGCTCCTAAATTATGGGGAAAAGTTTATTCTGGCTCTCAAAAAGGCTTACTTTCTAAAATTAGTAAGGATAGTAATAAATTATTAGCAAATAAACTCAATAAATTACTTCAAGAAAAAAATGCAGATGTTGTAATTTCTACTCATCCTTTTAGTAGTCAAATGGTTAGTTATTTAAAAAGAAAAGAAAAGTTAAATTGCACTCTTGCTACTATTATGACAGATTTTGCTATGCATAAGCAATGGCTAATTGGACATGAATATACAGATTATTTCTTTGTTTCAAATGAATCTATGAAACAAGATATTATAAATTATGGTGTTAATAAAGACAAAATATATGTAACTGGTATTCCTATGTCTAATAGATTTACTGAAAATTTTGATAAGCAAAAGATTTATGAAGATTTTAAATTAGATCCTGAAAAAAAAGTTATTTTATTTTTTGGTGGTGGAGAGTTTGGTCTTGGAAAAGATAGAACAGTTCAGATTTTAAAAACTTTAATAGAAAAGCTTCCAAATTTTCAAATAGTTGCAGTTAGCGGAAAGAACGTAAAAATGAAAGAAGCTTTTGAGCAGTTAGTTTTATCTTGCCATGCTCAAAATAGAGTTGTTATACTTGGCTTCACAGATAAGGTTCCAGAACTTATGAGCATTTCTTATATGGTTGTAACAAAGCCTGGCGGACTTACTACAACAGAAAGTTTAGCTTCTGGCCTTCCTATGATTATTATTAATCCAATTCCTGGGCAAGAAGAAGAAAATGCTGAATTTTTAGAAAAAAATGGTGTTGGTGTTTGGATTAGGAAAAATGATGATCCTAATGAGATTATTTCAAAATTGTTTGAAAATAGTGAGAAAATTGAAGAAATGAGAGGAAAAACAAAAACTCTTTGCAAAATTAATTCAACAAAAGATATTTGTGAAATTGTTTTAAATAAATAAAATAAAAAAACAACTTAGCTAAATGCAAAGTTGTTTTTTTATTTTTATAGCTCTCTTCTTCCTTCTAAGGCTTTGCTTAAAGTTACTTCATCTGTATATTCTAAGTCTCCACCAACAGGGATTCCATGTGCAATTCTTGTTACCTTAACTCCTAATGGTTTTACAAGTTTAGAAATATACATAGCTGTTGCCTCTCCTTCTACACGTGGATTTGTTGCTAAAATAATTTCTTTTATATTTCCTTCCATTATGTGTGAAAGTAGTTCTTTTATTTTAATATCATCTGGTCCTATTCCATTCATTGGTGAAATGCTAC
This sequence comes from uncultured Clostridia bacterium, assembly GCA_947625825.1. Classification (GTDB taxonomy): domain Bacteria; phylum Bacillota; class Clostridia; order TANB77; family CAG-508; genus CAG-273. Next base: position 11,977 of record CANQPV010000028.1, read on the forward strand.
CATGCAAAACATGGTATATTCCTTTAAATTCATGTGTTCTTTCCATTGCTACTACATCTCTTACATCTTCTACTACACAAATTGTAGTATGGTCCCTATTTTGGTTTGAACATATTGGACATGGATCTGTATCTGAAATGTTATAGCAGCTAGAGCAATATTTTAAATTCTTTTTTGCATCTAAAATTGCCTGAACAAATTCTTTTGTTTCTTCTTCGGTTGCATCTAGAATATGAAAAGCAAGCCTAGCTGCAGTTTTATTTCCTATGCTAGGTAACTTTTCAAATGCTTCTATTAATTTTTCTATTGATGGTGAATAATATGACATTATTTGCTCCTTACATTAAACCTGGTATGTTGTATTTTCCAAGTTCTTGTGCTTGTGCACTATCTACTTTTCTTAATGCTTCATTTACACAAGATAATATTAAATCTTGTAACATTTCTACATCTTCTGGATCAACAACTTCTTTTTTTATTTTAATTTCTTTTACTTCTTTATTTCCAGATACTTTAACATAAACAGCTCCTCCACCTGTGCTAGCGTCAAATTCTTTTGCTGCTAATTCTGTTTGTGATTTTTCCATATCTGCTTGCATTTTTTTGGCTTCCTTCATTAATTGATTTATATTCATTCCGCCAAATCCTCCGCCCATTCCTGGGAAACCACCTCTTTTAGACATACTTTTTTTCCTCCTTATTCTTCTATTATATTAACAGGAATATCTAATTCATCTATTACCTGCTTTTCTGGACTTTTTTCTTTTAATTTTTTCTGCAAAATTTCATCTTGACAGTCTAATAATTTAATTGTCATTTGTTTTCCACATTCTATAGATACAAGCCTTGTTAATTCTTGAATATTCTCTGGTTTTTCCATAATGCTTTTTACAAATGGTGTTAAGCCATTTTGAAAAACAATTCCAACTGTTAAGTCATTAAGCATAGTTGCTACTGTATTTAGTAAATTACTTACTAACATCATTTTTCTTTGTTCTTTTAAATTTTCTATTATTTTAGGCCAAAAGTCTAATTTATCTATTTTTAAATCTGTTACTTTTTCTACTTTTGGTTTTGGAACATTATTTGTTTTTGCTTCTTTTGATGTTTCTTTTGGCTTTTCTTCAGATGATTTTGAAAAATTACCAGATTTTATTTTTTCTTCTAATTTATTTAGCCTATTATATATATCTTCTAAATCTTGTGAGTCTGCCTTTTTTGCTTCTTCTGGATTGCACAATTTAATCATTGCTACTTCAAATAATACCGTTTTTTGTGAAGACCATTTCATTTCATTTTCTAATTCAGAAAGTATATAAATTATTTTTAGTAATCTTTCTTTTGATACATTTTCTGCTATTTTTGCAATTTGCTTTTGTTCTTCTTCGCTATATATTTCTAATTTTTGACTTGTCTTATATACTAAAATATCTTTTGCATATTTTATTAATTCCCATAAAAGATTTTGTAAGTCTTTTCCTTCATTTTCAACTTCTTCTATAGTTTTTAGTACATTTTCTACTTTATTTTCTATAATTGCTTCCATAATTTGTGATATGAAAGTTAATTTTGGAATTCCAACTAAGTCTTTTACAAAATCTTCATCAATTTTTTGATTTCCCTCTTGCAAGCATCTTTCTAATATGCTTAATGCATCTCTCATGGCACCTTCTGACAATATTGCTATAAGTTTTAGCGCTTCTTTTGAAATTTCGATATTGCTTTCTTTACATACATATTCTAGTCTTTTAATAATATCATCATTTGATATTTTTTTAAAATCAAATCTTTGACATCTTGAAAGAATAGTTGCAGGTAATTTTTGTGGCTCTGTTGTTGCTAAAATAAATTTTACGTGTGCAGGTGGCTCTTCTAATGTTTTTAAAAGTGCATTGAAGGCTCCTGTTGATAGCATGTGCACCTCATCAATTATATATACTCTATATTTTGCAAGTGTTGGCAAAAAATTAACTTCATCACGAATGGCTCTAATGTCATCTACACTATTGTTAGATGCTGCATCCATTTCTACAATATCTGTTAAAGATCCTGAAAGTGCAGCTTTGCATATTTCACATTCATTACATGGCTCTCCATTTTGTGGATTTAAGCAATTTACCGCTCTTGCTAAAATTTTAGCTGTTGTAGTTTTTCCAGTTCCTCTACCACCAGTTAATAAATATGCATGCCCTACTCTACCAGCCATTATTTGATTTTTTATAGTTTTAGTAATATGTTCTTGACCAACCATATCTTCAAATTTAAGTGGTCTAAATTTTCTATATAAAGCTGTATATGCCATATTCCACCTCTTTATTTTAACTAATAAAATGGTATGAGTTTTTTTCTTAGCCACTCTATGGAAAGTAAATTCCACACAGAAGTTACTACTTATTGCTGCTTCCTTCCGGACCTGACAAGATTCATAGGCTTCCATTGGTTTACTTTCCATACAATGGCTAAGTAAATTCATACCATTTGCATTATATACTTTTTTATTTGGTTTATCAAGTATTTATATATTTTTATTTTACTCTTTTAAATATAATATCACTCATGTCTGTTTTTTCTAAATGGCTACTTCCATCTTTGCTAATATCTCCTGTTGGTAAATCTAAAGTAATATTTGCCATGTATTTTGCTTTTGTAGTTTCTATTGTGTAGTTAAAAGATACTGTAAATTCTACATCTTTTTTTTGTATATCAAGTTTTTTAAGCCAAGTACCATCATGTACTATTTTATCATCTTTATTAGATGAATATGTACCAATTCCCATATTATTAAAGCAAATCCATGTAGTTCCGCCTTTACTACCTATTTGCAATTCTGTAGAACTACTTTGACTAGCACCTTTATATTCTAATTTTTCATCTACCAAAAATTGTTCATCAAAATTATAGAATCTTCCTGCTTCACTATTTGGCATATATGCTTTAACTTCACCTATTTGTGGAGCTTTTACAATTTCAATATTATCAATAGTTACGCTTTTTATAAGTAAATTTTCATCTTCTGTATTTGAATCTATGTAAAAATAAACATCATTATTTTGATAAATATCAAAGTTCCATTTTGATTTACTTTCTTCTTTTTCTAAACCTTCTGCTGTACTAATAACAATGATTTTCGAAAGTTTAAAAGGCATATTTTGCTCACCTTCTACTTCATATTTTATCATTGACATTAATACAAGAATTAAAATTAATGCTAGTACTGCTATTGAAACCATTAGCTTTATCGTTTGTTTTTTATTTTCTGTTATCAAAGAATTTCCTCCTTTTTGGCTATTTATATTTTCAAACTTTTTTATTTTAAGCTTTAATTAATATTGTGCCTATAAAGTT
>CANQPV010000029.1 GCA_947625825.1 uncultured Clostridia bacterium
TTAAATAACTTTTTTATATTCGCCTAACCTTTCTGGAATAGATTACATCCTTCTTCGTTAGACCAATATCTTTCTTTGAGCTTTTTGACTCTTAATTATTTTCTGGCTGTGAGTTCTTTTCTCACTTCAATTTTTTTAATAGTTTTCTTCTATTCTTTATTGGTTTCTCAAAGGTTTATTGTTTACTTTTCAATGTGCTTTTTAAAGTCATCAGCAAGTATTTTTCGCTGACGACATTATTTATTTTAACACACTAAAAAATTAAAGTCAACACATTTTTTAAAAAAGTTTTAATTTTTTTAAAAGAAATTTTTACCAACCTCGAAAGTGGCTATTCTGTAAGTAAATTTTCCACCTAAAAAGATAAGATTTTTATTAATTAAAGATACAATTCTTATTAACTTTAGAGAAAAGAGGGAGTTCACAGAAATAGTGAACCCCCTATAATTATTATTAAAATTTTTTTACTTAACTATTTTTATGTGTTACTACCATATACTGGTGTTACTAATGCATTTAATTCTGATTCAAATTGTTGTAATACATTGTTTAGCACTTCTTCTGCTTTAACTGAAATTGAATTAAAGAATATTGTTAATTGATCTAGTGGATAATTATTTATTATTACTGAATTATCATCTTTAAGTTCCATAATTTCTTCGACTTGTTCTGTAGCAACTATTTGCGTATTATAATTAACTTCTTGTATTGTATTAGCATCATTTGCTATACTATTTATAGATATAGTATAAGAATTATTAGCTGTTCCATCTTGTGTATTTCCTATAGATGCTAGTATTGTAATAATATTATTAGAATTATTTATATCAGGTATTATTTCTATAGAATTTGTAATAGCTCCTGCTAATGTTTTAGTAAATGTAATTTGCATATCTGTATTAAATGAAGCATCATATTCTGAATTGTTATATTCTGATAATAATAATGTAAATTTATTTTGTGATAGATCAATTGTTAAACTACCTAAGCTTGCAAAATCTAATATTGTTCTAATAGTTTTTCCACCTTGTTCATATACTATAATTGTTATTACATCATCCGTACTACCAGTATTCATATCCTCAATTACACTGTCTATTGCTGATATAATTTCTTCATTTGTAGGTTCATGTCCTAAACTCATTGTTAATAATGAATTTAAAAGGTTTTTAGTAATATATGTAAGTGTGGTTTCATCATTTTTTAATGTTGTAAGACATTCCACAATAATTTTTTCTAATGTATCTGCTGTAAGCGTAAGTGCATATTTATTTGCTTCATAGCTAGTTCCATTAGCTGTAATTGTTTCTTTTCCTAATTTCTGATAACTCTCTTGTGGTATATTTTGTAAAATTATATTAGAATATGTTTCACTTATATGTTGTAAAACACTATCATCTGCTTTTGTATTTGTGCTTAAAGATTCAAAGTCAATGCTATCTGGAATAATTGTAGTTTGTTCTTCATCCATTCCTAATGTTTTAAAAAGCTGTTTTAAATTTTCATTTCTAAAACCAATATAATATTGGTTTATATCTTCACATCTAACTGAATATACATTGTTGCTATTAATATATGAAACTTTTAATAAATCTTTGTCTTTCTTTTTTAATGTTGCATCTGCATATGTTCTACCTGTATTTTTATCATGTCTAGAACTTGTTGCAATATTAATTTCTATAGGATCTGAAACTCCTATTTGTGTAGATATTGAAAGATCTCCTGTAGAAGTATAAGAATTTTGATTTTTTAATTCATCTTGTAATTTCACATTTTCGTTATTAAGTATAGATACTATTTGGCTATTTTGAGAAATATATTTCCAAAATATTTGCTCATTTGTTTTGAAAATGTCTGTTGTAAAATAAAGTGCTGCTACTGCTCCAACACCTAGTACGATTAGTAATACTATAGTAATTACTAAAGTTACAATTAGTTTTTTACTTTTCATTTTTTTCCCCTTTCATTTGTTAATGTTAAATATTTTTAAAATTATAAAATTATTATACCATAAATTTAAATTTGTAAATAGAATTTTTTTATTTTCTTTGTCTTAATACTTCATACATTATAATTCCTGCTGAAACAGAAGCATTTAAAGAAGTTATTTTTCCTTTCATTGGAATTTTAACTAAAAAATCGCAATTTTCTTTAACTAGTCTGCTTATTCCAAAGCCCTCGCTTCCAATAACAATTGCAAGTGGCATTTTATAATCTTGTTTAGTGTATATTACATCTGTATTCATATCTGTTCCGCAAATCCAAAGTCCTTGCTTTTTTAAATAATTTATTGTTTCGTTTAAATTATTTACTCTTGCAATTTTCATATATTCTACAGCACCTGCTGAAACTTTGCTAACAGTGCTATTTACTGATGCTGCTCTTCTTTTAGGAATAACAATTCCATGTACGCCAGCAGTTTCTGCAGTTCTTATAATAGAGCCTAAATTATGTGGATCTTCTATTCCATCTAATAATAGTATAAATGGCATTTCTTGTTTTTGCTTAGCTAGATTTAAAATATCTTCAACTTCGCAATAATTAAATGGTGGAACTATTGCAATTACTCCTTGATGATTTTGCGACTCTGCTATTTGATTTAGTTTATTTCTTTCTAGTTCACTTAATAATATTTTTCTTTCTTTTGCCATTGCTATAATTTTATTAATTGAACCATGTCTTTCGCCTTTTGCAATTAATATTTTATTAATGTCTCTTCCTGATTCCAAAAGTTCAATTACAGCATTTCTGCCTTCTACTCTATCTTGATATTCTTCGTTTTCCATTTATTTTTAACCTTTCTTTTATTCCTCATCTAATTTTAATACAGATAAGAATGCTTCTTGTGGTATTTCTACATTTCCTATTTGTCTCATTTTCTTTTTGCCACGTTTTTGCTTTTCTAATAATTTTTTCTTTCTAGTAATATCTCCTCCATAGCATTTTGCTAAAACGTCTTTTCTCATAGCAGAAATAGTTTCCCTTGCTATAATTTTTCCACCAATTACTGCTTGTAATGGAATTACAAATAGTTGCCTTGGAATTACCTCTTTTAATTTTTCTACCATTTTTTTGCCTTTTTCATAGCTTTTATCTCTATGTACAATAAATGAAAGTGCATCTACTCCTTCACCATTTACCCAAATATCTAATTTTACTAGGTCTGCTCTTTGATAGCCTTTTACTTCATAATCAAAAGAGGCATAGCCTTTAGTTTTTGATTTTAAGCTATCAAAAAAGTCATAAATAATTTCATTTAATGGTAATTCATATTCTAAAGTAACTCTAGTAGCATCTAAATATTTCATATCTATATAATTTCCACGCCTATTTTGGCAAATTTCCATTATTCCCCCAACATAGTCTTTTGGCGTTATAATTTCTGCTTTTACTACAGGTTCTTCCATATATGCAATTTCACTTGTAGATGGCATTTCAGATGGATTGTAAAGTTCTATTACTTCTCCGTTTGTTTTGTGTACTTTATAAATAACAGATGGAGATGTTGTAATTAAGCTTAAGTCAAATTCTCTATCTAATCTTTCTTCTATAATTTCTAAATGTAGTAATCCTAAAAATCCACAGCGAAACCCTGAGCCTAATGCTCCAGATGTTTCTGGCTCATATTCTAAAGCAGCATCATTTAGTTTTAATTTTTCTAAAGCTACTTTTAAATTTTCATAGTCTCCACCATCAATAGGGTAAATTCCGCAGTATACCATTGGGTTTACTTTTTTATACCCTGGTAGTGCTTCAGGTGCTGGATTTTCTTTTAAAGTAATGGTATCTCCAACATGTACATCTGATAAACTTTTTATACTAGCTGCAATGTAGCCAACCTCTCCAGCTTTTAGTTCTTCCGCTTCTTGATATTTTCCAGGTTCAAAATACCCTACTTCTGTAATTGTAAAACTAGTTTTGCTAGACATAAATTCCATTTCTTGGTCTGCTCTTACAGTGCCATCTTTAATTCTAACATAGGCAATAGCACCTTTATAATTATCATAAATGGAATCAAATATTAATGCTTTTAGTGGAGCATTTTCATCTCCTGTTGGTGCAGGAAGATCTGTTACAATTTTTTCTAAAACTTCATCTACATTTAAACCAGATTTTGCTGAAATACAAGGTGCATTATCCGCTGGAATTCCTATGATATCTTCTATTTCTTTTTTAACTTCTTCTGGTCTTGCATTTGGCAAATCTATTTTATTTATAACCGGCAAAATTTCTAGGTTGTTATCTAAGGCTAAATATACATTTGCAAGTGTTTGTGCTTCTACACCTTGGCTACTATCTACTACTAAAATTGCCCCATCACATGCTGCTAAACTTCTTGATACTTCATAATTAAAGTCTACATGTCCTGGGGTATCTATTAAATTAAGTTCATATTCTTTTCCATCTTTTGCTTTATATTTCATACGAACCGCTTGTGCTTTTATTGTAATTCCACGTTCTCTTTCAATTTCCATGTTGTCTAAAACTTGACTTTCCATTTCTCTTTTAGAAAGTACCCCTGTCATTTCAATTAATCTATCTGCTAAAGTAGATTTTCCGTGGTCTATATGAGCAATAATGCTAAAATTACGAATATATTGTTTTCTATCCACTTTTTTTGTATTATCCTTTCTTGCAATATCTAAACCAAATTTTACCATATAAAAAAAATAAAAGCAATGTTTTACTTTTATTTTAAAAATTTAGTGCCGTCACAGTAATTACTGTAGCGGCACTAATATTACTCATCAATTGTAATATAAGTATGCTTTAATTTGTTTTTCTTGTTGTACCCTTTGTGTACTAATATGCAAGCCATATCGCCTGCATGAACTGATTTATATAGTTTCTTACTATTAAAGCAATATTGTTTGCCTTCGTACATCAGATATACATTAAATTCTTCATCATGATGTACAGTTCCTTGAAGATAAAAATCATATTCCTCCTCATGTTTTTTATTTAATACTTTTGCTGTGCTAAAGGAAGTTTCATACCGCAATGTTTTGTGATAAATCTTCTTAGCTTTCGAATAAAGAAATTCTATAAAAGCTATTACGAGTAATGCTATAAAACTTCCGTAAAGAATATAACTAATTATCTGCATTTGTGTTTCATCCTTTCTTTTATAATAATTGATGAGATATTTTATGGCTTTCGCCATACAAATAGTTTATGTTTTTAATTATAGTATAGTTTTAATAAAATTTCAATAATAATTATTATTAAAACAATTTTTTTGCTAAATTTTGCTAAAATTAGTTATTTTTTTCTTTACAAAAGTTATTTATTAATATAAAATATGCTTATAATTATTAGTAAAAGGAAAAATTATGTATCAATTTATTTCAAAATGTGAACAAGATACAATTGAGTTTGCCGCTAAACTTGCTAAAACATTGCAAAAAAAAGATATTGTAATTTTGTGTGGAGAATTAGGTAGTGGCAAAACTAAATTTGTGCAAGGTATTTTAAAACATTTTGGACTAGAAAATGAAGTTTCTAGCCCTACTTTTACTATTGTTAACGAATATCAATCTCAAATTTGCCCTATATATCATTTTGATGTATATCGTTTAGCTGATATAGACGAGTTTTATGCAATGGGCGGAGAAGAATATTTTGAAAATGGAATTTGCTTAATTGAATGGGGAGAATTAATTGAAAGTATTCTTCCACCTAATTATATAAAAGTTACATTTAAAAAAGATGATAGTAATGAAGATTATAGAGAATTAAAAATTGAAACTTTTGGAAATAAATATATAAACTTATTTTAAACATTTAATTTATGATTAATTACGAACTTTTAAAAATCAAATTTATGTGAGGACTTTTTAATGAAAATATTAGCAGTTGATACATCTTCTTCAAATGCTTGCATTGCTATTTTAGAAGATGATAAAATTTTAATAGAATTGAATAATGAAGATGAAAGAACCCATTCTCAAAAATTAATGCCAATGATAGATGAAGCCTTTAAAAGTACAGGTTTATCTTTAGATGATATTAATTTAATCACATGTGGCTTAGGGCCTGGATCTTTTACTGGTGTTAGAATTGGAATTTCAACGGTAAAAGCATTTGTTGATAGTAAAAATATAAATGCAACCGGTGTATCTTCTTTAGAAAGTTTGGCTTATAACTTAAATCAGGATGGTTATATTTGTTCACTAATAGATGGTGGCCATGGAAATAGTTATGTAGGTCTTTTTCATATTGTAAAAGATGGTTTAGATTTTAAAACTACAGAATATGATTTAGCATTTTTAAATTTAAACAATAATGAATTGCTTGATTTCATACAAGATAATAGTAAAGTTACTGTAGAAAGCTACCCTATTTATTTTGTGGGTAATGCTACTACTATTTATAAAGATTTACTTAAAAATTTACATTTTGAAAAAAATAATAAAATAATCTTTTCAAATGAAAAGCAAAACACTATATCTAGTATAAGCATTGCAAAAGCTGGTTATACTAAATATAAAAATGGAAATTATGGAAATTCTAATATTTTATCGCCTATTTATTTAAGAAAATCGCAGGCAGAACTTGCTTTAGAAGAAAAAAATCTTCATTAGTAATTTAATTATGATTTTTTGAAAATGATATTAAGGAGATAATTATTAGTGTATAATATAAATGATATAAAAATTTCAAAAATGCAAATTTCTGATGTAAATAATATTAAAGACTGTTTGCTTCAAGATTTTGATGACTTTTGGTCTGTTTCTGTATTAGAACAAGAGTTAGAAAATAAACAAAATTTAAATTCTCATTATTATGTAGCTAAAAATAATGAAGATGAAATTGTTGGATTTGTTCGGAATTTTAACTATTGTTGATGAAGTAAATATTATGAATATTGTAGTTAAAAAAGATAAGCGTATGCTAGGCATTGGCTCTTATCTGTTGGAATTCATTATTAATTATACTAAAGAACATTCTTACAATAGTATTACTTTAGAAGTAAACGAAAACAATATACCTGCTATTAGCTTATACAAAAAATATAATTTTAAACAAGTAGGTCTTAGAAAAAAATATTATAATAATAAAGATAACGCTATTTTAATGACATTAGAAATTTAAACGTGACCTGTCCCTAAGTGCTTGAAAATAAGCAATGGGACCTGTCCCCAATAAACCAAGGAGGAAAATGAAATGAAAAAAACAAATGAACTTAATTACAAAGATTTAAAAATGGTATGCTCTCCTAATCAATTTGAATTTGAATCTACTGCAGAGCTAGACCCTATTGATACTGGCATTGGTCAAGATAGAGGTATTAAAGCTCTGGAGTTTGGTCTTAATGTTGATGTGCGTGGTTACAACTTATATGTAGAAGGTCCTAGTGGAGTTGGAAAAACCATGTACACTAAAAATTATTTAGATATTATTTCTAAAAAGAAAAAAGTTCCACAAGATTGGTGTTATATTTATAATTTTGAAAACCCAAATGAGCCTATTGCTGTTTCTTTACCTGCCGGCGGTGGCAAAGAATTTCAAGATGTTATGGATCGTTTTATAAATGATATTAAGGTAGATATAAAATCTACTTTTAATAACGAGGAATTTGAAAAAGAAAGAACTTTAATTAAACAAGAATTTGAAGATAAAAGAAATAATTTAATGGAAAAGTTAAATGAAAAGTCTTCTAATTATGGCTTTCAAGTAAAGGCTTCTCAAACTGGTATTTACATGATGCCTGTTATGAACGGAAAGGCTATGCCAGAAGAAGAGTTTAATAAATTAGATGAAGATGTTAAAAAAGAGTATGAAGATAAGTCTGCTATTGTTCAGCAGCATATTATGGAGGCTATTGGAGAAATTAAAGCTATTGAAAGAGAATCTGCTAAAAAAATTGAAGAATGGCAGTCTAATGTTGCGCTTTTAACTGTAAATACTCATATTAATTATATTAAATCTAAATATAAAAGAAATAAGAAAATAAATCATTTTTTAGACTGTATTAAAAAAGATATTTTAAAAAATATTAATCATTTTATTGCAGAAGATCATAATGATAAACAACAACCAAATACTTTGCAATCTAAGCCAGAGCTTTCTCAACCATGGCTTAATTATAGAGTTAATTTATTTGTTGATAATAGCAACTTAGAAGGTGCTCCTGTTATAATGGATTCTAACTATTCTTATCATAATATTTTTGGAAAGCTTGAATATGAAAATTATTATGGTGCTTTAAAAACTGATTTTACAATGTTAAAACCAGGTTTACTTCAAAAAGCAAATGGTGGTTATATTATTTTTCAAGCTACTGATTTGCTTGCTAATGGAATTTGCTATGAAGCTTTAAAAAAGGCTTTAAGAACAAAAGAATTAGGTATTGAAAATACAGCAGATCCTCGTTCTTCTATGGTAATGATTTCATTAAAGCCTGAACCTATTCCATTAGATTTAAAAGTAATTATTATTGGTGAAGAAAATATTTATCAAAGTTTACTTGCTATGGACAGTGACTTTAGAAAATTGTTTAAAATTAAAGTTGAGTTTGAAGATGATGCTCCATTAACAATGGAAAACATGAATAAACTAGCAAGATTTATAGCTGGATATTGTATGCAGGAAGAGCTTCCACCTCTTACTAAAGAAGCTGTTTCTAGAGTTATTGAATATGCTTCTAAAATTGCTAATAGTCAAACTAAACTTTCTACACGTTTTAATGACTTAGCACAAGTTATTGGTGAAGCTGCTACTTGGGCAAGACTTGGCCGTTCTAAAGTGGTTACAGCAGAATATGTTGATAAGGCTTTAAAAGAAAGATTGGAAAGAGTTAAAAAATATGATTCACGTTATATGGAAATGATTCGTGATAATACTTTATTAATTGATACTTCTGGTTTTGTTACAGGTCAAATTAATGGACTTACTATTATGAGTATTGGGGATTTTTCTTTTGGAAAGCCAGTTAAAATTACTGCAAATACTTATACTGGAAAAAATGGTATTATTAATATTGAACGTGAAGTAGAACTTTCTGGTTCTTCACATTCAAAAGGTATATTAATTTTAAGTGGATATTTAGGTGAAATGTTTGCGCAAGATATTCCGCTTTCACTTACTGCTAGTATTTGTTTTGAGCAATTATATAGTGGCGTAGATGGAGATAGTGCTTCTAGCACAGAGCTATATGCTATTCTTTCTAGCTTATCTAATATACCAATTAATCAGTCTTTGGCAGTAACTGGTTCTGTTAATCAAAAAGGTGAAATACAACCTATTGGTGGTGTAAATGAAAAAATAGAAGGCTTTTTCCAAATATGCAAAATGCGTGGCTTAGATGGAAATCATGGTGTAGTTATTCCAAAGCAAAATGTTAATAATTTAAATCTTTCAGACGAAGTTATTGAAGCTGTTAAAAAAGGTGATTTTCATATATATGCTATATCTACTATTGAAGAAGGTATTGAAATATTAACCGGAGTTCCTGCTGGTAAGAAAGATGCAAATGGTAATTTCCCTGCTGGTTCTATTAACTACTTAGCTTATGAAAAACTTAAAAAATATGCATCTGTTAGCAAGAAATCTTAATCTGTATTATAAATTAAAGGGGCTAGAATAAAGACCCCTTTTCTTTCAAAATTAACAAAAATAGCTCTATTAAAATAGAGCTATTTTTGTTAATTTATTCAGCTTTTTTATCTTCTTCAGAAACTGGTTCTTCTTTAACTTCTTCTACAGCTTCTTCTTTAACTGTATCAACTGTTTCTTGAACTGCAGGAGTTTCTGTTTCAACACTTGGAGCTTCTTCTGGAGCTGATTCTACTGGTGCTTCTGTTTCAGCTTTTACTTTTGCTTCTACTTCAGCTTTTTCTGTAGCTGGTTCTTCGCTAACTACTTCTTCTTTTGCTGGAGCTTCAGTTACTTCTTCAGCAACTACTGCTTCCTCTACAGGAGCTTCTTCTACTAATTCTTCTTTTAAGGTAATTTCTTTATCTTCAATTCTTGCTCCTACATTTTCTCTAGTTTTAGCAGCTTTACCTATTCTTTCTCTTAAATAGTATAATTTTGCTCTTCTAGCTTTACCAACTCTTACTAGTTCTACTTTTTCTACTAATGGTGAATGTACTAAAAATGTTTTTTCAACACCTACACCATAAGAAATTTTTCTTACTGTAAAAGTTTCATTTACTCCTCCATTTTGTTTTTTAATGATAATTCCTTCAAATACTTGAATTCTTTCTCTATTACCTTCTTTAATTTTTTGGTGTACTCTAACAGTATTACCAACTCTTAATTCAGGTACCTTATTTTTTAATTGTTCATGTTCAATTGATTTTACGATATCCATGACTTGAATATCCTCCTTCCTTTACTAATTTTTATTTTTTAATAGATCTGGTCTTTTTTGTTTTGTTATTTCAATGGACTTATTTTCTCTCCATTTTTTAATATTTTCATGATTTCCGTGATAACAATACTTCTGGAACTTTTTTACCATTAAATACTTCTGGTCTTGTATATTGTGGATATTCTAAAAGGTCTTGTGAAAAAGATTCTTCTTTAGTAGAGTCTTCTTTTAATACTCCTTTTATATATCTACTTACAGAATCAATTAGTATCATTGCAGGAATTTCTCCTCCTGTTAATACATAATCTCCAACTGATATTTCTTCATCTACAATTTCATCGAGTACTCTTTGGTCTATTCCTTCATAATGCCCACAAAGCAATATTATATGTTCTTCTTTAGAAAGTTCTACTACCTTTTTTTGATTTAAAGTTTTTCCCTGTGGAGATAAGTAAATAACTTTTGCTTTTTCTTTATTTGAAATAGAGTTATAAGCATCATATACTACTTCTGACATCATTACCATGCCTGCTCCTCCACCATAAGGTGTATCATCTACTTTTTTATGTTTGTCTTTAGAAAAATCTCTTATATTAATTAAGTTTATTTCTAATAATCCATTTTGAACAGCTTTTCCAATTATGCTTACTTTTAATGGCTCAAACATTTCTGGAAAAAGAGTTAATACATCAAACTTCATTAGATTTCCTTTCTAAATTTAAATTGCATATTTTGCTTTAGTTTTTTACTATAGCCCTTTTAATAAATGAACTATTATTTTTTCTTGTTCTAAATCTACCTGCTTAATTACTTCTTTAATTGCTGGTAGTAAAATTTGTTTTCCTTTTTCATCTTTTACAACATAAATATCATTTGCGCCTGAGTTATAAATATCGTCTACATTTCCAAGTAATATTCCTTCATCTGTATAGACTTTAAGTCCAATTAGGTCTGCTATAAAGTAAGTATCTTTTGGAAGCTTTTTAGCATCTTTTCTAGCTATTTTTAAATAGCAACCTCTGTACTTTTCCGCTTCTTCTATGGTATTTATTCCTTTTATTTTAAGTAAAACTTGATTTTTACTATATTTTACTTCTTCAATTTCTATTTTTATAAGATTATTTTCTTTTTCTAAGAAAATAGAATTTAGGCTTTTAAATTTAGAAATATCTTCCGTAAAAGGATTTACTTTTACCATTCCTTTTATTCCAAAATGGTTTACAATTTGACCTATTTCAAAATATTCTTGTTTCATAGTTTCCTCTAATCTTCTATAAACTCAACAGCTATTCTTTTATGATCTTTTGCTGCTAAAGATTTCATAACAGTACGAATTGCTTTTGCAACTCTACCTTGTTTTCCAATTACTTTGCCCATATCAGACTTAGCAACTTTAACTTCAAGAGTTATTGTTTTTTCATCTTCTTTAGAATTAATAAAAACTTCTTCTTTATTATCTACTAAGTTTAAAATAATTGTTTCTAAAATATCTTTCATATTTCTATGCTCCTATAGCAAATTATTTTTTAGATGCTCTTTCTACTAAATTCTTTACAGAATCTGTTGGTCTAGCACCATTTTTTACCCATGATGCAAATTTTTCATTGTCTATTACTATTGTAGATGGTTCTGTCATTGGATCATAAGAACCAATTTTTTCAATTATTTTTCCATCTCTTGGGCTTTTAGAATCTGCAACAACAATGTGATAGAATGGAGCTTTTTTTGCACCTTGTCTTTGTAATCTGATTTTTACCATTTTTTTGTTTCACCTCCCAAAAATTACTGCATAAAAGCAATTTTTTATTACTACTTAAATAAATTAAACTTTTATTATAACAGTTTTTATATATAAAATTAAAAAATTAAAATCTATTACATATAGTAAAGCCACTTTTTACATTTTGAAATCCTTTGGATTAAAGTTGTTCATTAATTTTTTCATTCCGCCTTTATTATTTTGCATTTGTTTCATCATTTTTTGTGTCATTTCAAAAGATTTCATGAATTTATTAATTTCTGGTACTGATGTGCCACTTCCGCTTTGCAATACGTGCTCTTCTATTTCCATTTAAAATACGTGGATTTTTTCTTTCTTCTTTTGTCATAGAGCAAATCATTGCTTCAATTCTAACAAATTCTTTATCATCTATTTTAACATCTTTTAGTTGATTCATTCCTGGTATCATTTTTAATAAAGAAGAAAAAGAACCCATTTTTTTCATTTGCCTTAATTGTGCTAAATAGTCATCTAAGTCTAATTCTTTTTTCTTAAATTGTTTTTCTAATTTTTCTGCCTCTTCTAAGTCAAAACTTTCTTCTGCTTTTTCTATAATAGAAAGTACATCACCCATTCCTAAAATTCTTTGTGCCATTCTATCTGGATGGAATACTTCAATATCACTTAGCTTTTCACCAGTTGCTGCAAATTTAATTGGTCTACCTGTAACCTTTTTAACAGATAATGCAGCACCACCACGGGTATCGCCATCTAACTTAGTAAGTACAACGCCATCTATTCCAAGCTGTTCATTAAAAGATTTTGCAACATTAACTGCATCTTGACCTGTCATACTATCTACTACTAATAAAATTTCATGTGGTTTAATATTTTGCTTTATATTTTTAAGTTCAAGCATTAATTCTTCATCTATGTGAAGTCTACCTGCTGTATCTAGAATAACAACATCATTTAATTTGCTTAATGCTACTGACATAGCTTGTTTTGCTATATGTACAACATCTTTTGATTGTTCATTGCTAAATACTGGTATATTAAGTTGAGAGCCAACTACTTGTAATTGCTTTATAGCTGCTGGCCTGTAAACATCACATGCAACAAGTAATGGTTTTTTTCCTTGTTTTCTAAGGATATTTGCAAGTTTGCCTGCAGTTGTAGTTTTACCAGAACCTTGCAAACCTACTAACATAATTACTGTTGGTGGATTTGGTGTGAAATTAATTTTGCTTTCCGTGCCACCTAAAAGTTCTACTAATTCATCTTTTACTATTTTAATAACTTGTTGACCAGGTGTTAATGATTTTAATACATTTTGTCCTAATGCTTTTTCTTGTATACTATTAATAAATTCTTTAACTATTAAATAGTTTACGTCTGCCTCTAATAATGCAAGTTTTACTTCACGAAGCATATCTTTTAAGTCTGACTCTGTAATTCTTGCCTTACCTCGTAATTTTCTTGTAATATCTTGAAGTTTTAAGCTTAATCCTTCGAAAGCCATTAGTATAGCACCTCTTTCTTTTTTTGGGGACAGGTCCAATTGCTTATTTTTAAGCAATTAGGGACAGGTCAACCTATAAATTTTGTCTTAAGCTAAACAACTTAGTTCTTCGCATACATGTTCAAGAATTTTTGCAATTTTTTTATCTGAAGATGTATCTTCTATTTTGCTTAATTCTTGTAGGATTTGTTCAAGCTGTTTTTCTTGCTTTAATGTTCTTTCCATAAATGCTAGCTTTTCTTCTAAATCGAAAAGTTTATTCTCTCCCTTCTTGATAATATCTCTTACTGCCTGCCTTGTAATATTATTATTTTCGGCAATTTCTGAAAGTGATAAGTCATTGTTGTAGTAGTCTGTAATAATGTCATATTGTTTCTTTGTTAGCATTTTGCCATATATTTGACATAGCATACTAACTTTAACGTTCTTTTCCATTTTAGGCATCACTTCCTTTTTGTTTAATATTTATGTTTTTGCACAAAAATATTAGCATTTACAGTTTAGCTTGTTAAAATTTATTTAA
>CANQPV010000030.1 GCA_947625825.1 uncultured Clostridia bacterium
GAACACTCCCTTCTAAACGTATGAAACAATTATATCATTTCCACGCTTTCGTGTCCAAAATCTATCTTAACACCAGGGGGAAAATATAATGATAGATATACATATGCATACTTTATATTCAGATGGAGATAAAACAGTAGAAGAAGTACTAAAAATGTGTGAAGCAAAACAGCTAGAATATATTTCTATAACAGATCATGATACTTGCAAACAATATGAAGATGAAGCGATTAAAAATAATAAAATATTTAGCGGAAAAATTATAAAAGGTACAGAGCTACATGCAGTATTTCAAAAAAGAAGTATAGAAATCTTAGCATATAATATAGAGCCGAAAATAATTGATGAATGGTGCTTAAAATATTATTCGGATGAAAAACTAAAAGAGCAGCAAATTATATGTAGACAAAGATTTTTTGATATATTAGATAAAAAGGGATTTATATATGATAAAGAAAAAATAGAACAACCTAAAAATGTACATGCTTATGTAGAAAGAACTATTTATAACGAAGTTATAAAAAACGAAAAGAATCGTGAAATATTGGGAGAAGAATATGCAAATAATTTTGGTGCTCTATTTAGAAAAGAAATGACAAATCCAGAAAGTAGCTATTTTATGAATTATGTTGAATTTAGGCCACCATATAAAGAAGTAATAGATATTATACATAAAGCGGGTGGAAAGGCATTTTTTGCCCATCCATTTGAATATAAATTTGAGAATACTATTAAATTTATAGATGATCTAAGAAATGAAGCGGAACTTGATGGAATAGAATGTTTTCATCCATCATCAGCATATGATAATAAAAAATATATTTTATACAATTATGCTAGAAAGAATAATTTATATATTAGTGGTGGAAGTGATTATCATGGAAAACCAAAACCAGATATAGAAATTGGTGTTGGTAGAGGAAATTTAAATATACCAAAAGAACTTATAGAAGAATGGTTATAAGAGGAGTTTTATTAAATAATAAAAAATAAATGGAGAAAAATATGCAAACTATAAAAGAAACAAAAGAAATAAGAAGAAATAACGCAAAGCTTTATCCTATATATAAAATGTTTTCATGGGATTTGTTATTTTTTTACTCAATAGAATTTCTATTTTATACAATTACTAAAAAAATAACAGCTTCAGAAATACTTATAATAAATGGTTTTTACTTACTATCAAAAATAATAATGCAAATACCATCTGTTACAATAACTGATTTCTTTGGAAAAAGAAACAGTATTATATTAGGGAATGCATTGCTAATTATATATATGTTAATATTATTATACTTTCCAGGTGCAATTAGTGTAATTATAGCAAATTTATTCTTTGCTTTAGGATATGATATAAAAACAATTGCAGAGTCTAATTTGTTATATGATTCTGTTGCAACAAGAGGAGGAGAGGGTTTATATTCTAAATTAGATGCCAGAGGTGGAAGTTTATATTATATATTAGATGGCGTAGCTTCACTTACAGCAGGATATTTATTTGTAGTTAATAATTATTTGCCAATGTATATTTGCTTAGGTTTTATAATAACTTCTACAATATTATCATTTAAGTTTCAGGAAGTATATGAAGTAAAAATTAAAAATAAAGACAATAAAAAATTTTTAAGTACATTAAAAGATTATAAACAAGACTTAAAAACTTCTTTTAAATTCATATTAAAATCACGAAGGATGAAAGCTTTTATATTATTTCAAATAGTTTTATATAGTACAATAGAAATAATAAATACATATAATAGTGATTTATTAATTAGTATAGGAATAAAAGAAGAACAGTTTTCTATGATAATTGCTATTCTTACTTTAATAGCAGGAATTTCACTTACACTAAAAAGACCAATAGAAAGAAAATTTAAAAATAGAACGTTATCTTTTATATCATTAACATATATAGGGGCATGTATAATTATAGGAATTATTTCAAGTTTATGGAAAGCTAATGCAATTATACCAATTATACTAGTAATGCTTGTTATACAAAAAATATGTGCTTCATTATGGTATATATTAGAAAGCAAATATATAAAGAACTTTACAACTGAAGAAAATAGAAATAAAATTACTTTTACTTATGAATTTATTGGCAGTATTGTAGCAAGTGTGTTCTCAATTTTAGGTGGTATATTACTAGATTTAGTAAGTGTTCAACATGCATTTGTTATAGTAGGATTAGCATCATTTGCTAGTATGGTATTAGTTTTAGATTATATGCGAACAAGATTTGGATTAAAACCAGAAGAGTATAAAAAAGAAGATATAGAATTTTGAAAAGGTTGCATTTCTTTGCAACCTTTTTCCCCATTAATTATTTGAAGCGAATTTTTGCTTTACTGTATCAATTTTAGTTTGTTCTACATTTTGAGTCTTATACCAGCCTTTTTCTGCCATTAAGTTATAAAGTTTATTTTGTATATCAAGAGAAGTATTTAGTGCGTCTTTAAAAGCAGTATGAACATCAGCTGTGGTAGACTCTATACTACCATGAAGATATAAATCACATACTCCTTTTATAATTAAAAGTTCTTTTTCCATTATGTCCTTATCTTCCATAAAAGTTTACCTCCTATAATAAATTTAAAAATTTGTTAAATAATTCAGTATGTTTTGTTTCTAATTGCTTAATGTATTCTGCTAAGGTTACATCTTTTAGTTGTTCAGATGTCTTTTGACAGCACGATTTCATAAAATTTTCGTGTCCTAAAGCATCTTCAATGTACAAAAGTTCTTTATTTGTCATAAATATCACCACCTAAAAAAATTATTTCCAAAAAAAAGAAATTTATACAAATAATTTGAAATATTAAACTTACTCTCACAAATCAAAATACATTTTCATAAAATAAATATAAGGAGAGTGTTTTTATTATGCAAAATACAAGAATACTAATGGCAAAAGAATACTTATTAAGATTTGACCAAATACTTAACAATATGGGTGAGCAAATGTTATCTGCTAATATAGTAAATAACATTACAATTAATTTTATTAGATGCATGATACCACATCACCAAGCAGCTATTTATATGTGTGAAAATTTATTAAAATATACACAGTATAGACCTTTAATAGCAATTGCTAATAATATTATTAGAATGCAAACAAGAGGAATTGAACAAATGAGAGAAATTGAAAGAACAACACAAGGTTATAACAACACAAATGAACAAGTTAGAAATTATATGTCAAGATATTTAGAAATTACGAAAAATATGTTAGATAGAATGAAAAATAGTCCAAGATGTGTAAATATAAATTTAGACTTTGTAGGTGAAATGATACCTCATCATGAAGGTGCAATTCAAATGTGCAATAATTTGTTGCAATATAGAATAGATCCTCGCCTTGCAAATGTAGCAAGAACAATAATAGAAGAACAAAGCCAAGGGGTAAAAGAACTAGAACAAATTAGAAGAATGTTATGCAAATAAAACAAATAGTCTAAATTATTGTCTATACTACTTATAAACTATTATATAGAGTTATAATAAGAAACAAATAATTAATGTAAAAAATTAATTATTTGTTTTTTAGTTATCTTATGCAAATAATTAGTTGAAAAACTATTTTAATTGTGATATTATATGAAAAGCAAAAAAGCCTAAAGAAAAAATAGGCATTAGAGGAGAAAACAAATGATATTAGTAGATATAATAAAAGATCATATTACATATTGGCAACAAATTTTAAAACTTGCTAAAGCAGATTTAGTTAAAACATATAGAGGGGCAGCACTTGGATGGTCATGGGCTATTATTAAGCCTGCTGTTACTATTTTTGTATATTGGTTTACCTTTGAAATAGGGCTAAGAGCAGGAAAAGACGTTAATCGGTTATCCATTCTTTTTGTGGCTAATTGCAGGTGTAATACCTTGGTTTTATATGAATGATATGCTTACAAGTGGTATAGATACAATTAGAAAATACAGTTATTTAGTAACAAAAATGAAATTTCCAGTATCTACAATACCAACTTTTGTTAGTATTTCAAAATTTTGGATATGCCTTGTTTTAATATTTATAATGATTCTTATATTTATATTTATGGGCTATCCACCAACAATTTATATTATACAATTGCCATTTTACTTATTACTTATGTTTATATTTTTTACTATATGGAGTTTATTTGCATCACTTTTATCATGTATGAGTAAGGACTTTGGAAACTTAGTAAAATCAATGGTTACAGCTATATTTTGGCTTTCAGGTATAATATGGAATCCAGATACTATAAAAATTGGATGGATAAAAAAGATTTTAAATCTAAATCCTGTAACATATTTAACTAATGGCTTTAGAAATTGTTTTATAAATAATACATGGTTTTGGGAGCAACCAAAAAGATTATTATATTTTGTTATTATAACAGTTATACTACTAATAATTACTATTTGGACATATAAAAAGTTAAGAAAAGAAATTCCAGATGTATTAAATTAGAAGCAATATTAAAAATTGCTTCAACTAGATTTGTACCTTAGGAAGGAATGAGATTAAAAATGGAAAATCAGGAAGATGTTGTAATTAAATTTAATCATGTTACTAAAATGTATAAATTATTTAAAAATGACAAAAAGAGATTACTATATACATTTTGCAAAAAAATAAAATTTATAGAAAAAAGAGCTGTTAATGATGTTTCTTTTGAGATAAAAAGGGGAGAGTCTGTGGCTTTATTTGGAAGAAATGGTGCAGGAAAATCTACAATTTTAAAAATGATTACAGGTGTATGTTTTCCAACAGATGGAGAAATTGTGGTAAAAGGTAGAGTAAGTGCACTTCTTGAATTAACATCTGGCTTTGATCCTGAATTTACAGGCAGAGAAAATATTTATTTAAAAGGACAGCTATTAGGTTTAAAAGATAAAGAAATAAGTGAACTTGAGCATGAAATAATAAATTTTGCAGAAATAGGAGAATACATAGATCAGCCAGTTAGAACATATTCTAGTGGTATGAAAGCAAGACTTGGCTTTTCTATAAATGTTAATATAAATCCAGAAATATTAATAGTAGATGAGGCACTGAGCGTTGGAGATGAAGAATTTAAACGAAAATGCGTAAAAAAAGTAAATGAAATTGTAAGCAAAGAAAATGTAACACTTTTATTTGTAACACATGCAACAAGCGTAGCAAAGGAATTTTGCCATAGAGGTATGGTAATGGAAAAAGGTGTTGTTACATTTGATGGAGACATACAAGAAGCTGTTGATGTTTATGACAACTCTTTGAAATAGTAAAATTAGAATAATATATAGAATTTTATGAAACATAATATCCAAAATTAAATGTAGCAACATTAGAAAATTATACTTTTAATTCCTATAAGAATAACTTTAGGAAAAAATGTGAAAAATATAATTAAGGTGATATTATGAAACAAAAATTAAAAGATAAAAAAATATATGTTATATACACTGCATTATTTATTTTTATAACATGCATTGTATTTAGCATATTTTTTATAAACAAACGTACTTTCATTTGGCAGGAAGATGGTATAAGACAGCATTATATTATTTTAAAAAATTTTAATGAAATAGTAAGAAATTTTTTAAGCTCTCCTCAAAATGGTATACAATTATTTTCTTGGAATATGGGAATTGGACTTGATGTAATAGGACAATACTCTTATTATATATTAGGTGATCCTTTTGCTTATATTAGCTTACTATTTCCAATGGAAAATTTAGAAACTGCATACAACTTTTTAGTTTTGTTAAGACTATTTTTTATAGGAATTTCATTCATAGCTTATGGAAAATATAATAACAATAAAGATAAAAACATATTATTAGGAGCAATTATCTACACATTTTGTTCATTTAGCTTATATGCAGGAGTTAGACATCCATACTTTTTAAATGCAATGATTTGGTTTCCACTTTTATTATTAGGAGTAGATAAATTATTAAAAGAAAATAAGAAGTTATTTTTGTGTATATTTGTAGCAATTTCGGCAATTTCAAATTATTACTTTTTCTATATGCATACAATTATGATAGTAATTTATGCTATTATTAAATATTTTTGCGAATATAGAAAAGAAGGAGTAAAACATTTTTTACAAAAAGTAGGCAGTGGAATTATCATATACATAATAGGCCTTTTAATTGCAAGTATAATTCTATTTCCAACAATTTATGCATTTTTAAATTCAGCTAGAACTGATGAAGCAACAACTTGCAAATATAGTATAGATTACTATAAATCATTATTTACTATTAATTTAGTATCTGTTTACGGTGGAAATTGGAGCTTTATAGGTGTATCTTCTATTATTTTAGTAATGCTTCCTATTTTCTTAAGTAGAATAAAACAAAATAAGGTTTATTTTATATATTGGCTTATAGCAACCATTTTCTTGAGTTTACCATTTATGGGCTCTGCAATGAATGGATTTTCATATCCAAACAATAGATGGTGTTTTGTATATAGCTTTATATTATCATATATTATTACAATTTCTTTTGACGAAGAATATAGCAAAAAAGAAATTAAAAATGCATGCATATTTTTAGCATTATATAGCGTTATAGCTATAGCTGCAATAATATTAATGTCTGCAAAACCAAAATTTGTTATATATTTAATTCAAATTTTACTTGCATTTATTATTCTAGCAATAATTTATTGCAAAAATAATAATATGATAAATACGAAGTCAAGATTAATAATAAGAAATAAGCTAGAAATTTTAGCATCAAAATGGAAACAATACAATTTTAATATTTTAATATATAGCTTAGTTATTTTAAGTATTGGAATAATGGCTTATGGCTTATATAGTTCTTATGATGAAAATTATGCAAAAAGATTTATAAAAATGGAAAATGCGGAAAAAAGCTTATCTACTCAATTAGGAAAGAATAAAAGTTACGAAAAAAATATAAAAAATATTTTACAAGAAGATACTACTTTTTATAGAATTGCAAAATCTCCACATGATATACAAAATCTTTCTATTTATTATAATTATCCATCAACAGAAGTTTTCTTATCATTAGGAAATAAGTATGTATATGATTTTAGTAAAGAACTTGCAGATAATGGTTTTAATACAAGAAGTTGTATTAAAGGAATGGGAGATAGAACTAAAATTAATACAATTTTAGGTACTAAATATTATATTTTAGATGAAAAAAATAAAGATAAGTTGCCATATGGATATGAATTAAAAGAAAAAATAGGAGAAGTTAGCACTTATGAAAATAAAAATTCATTATCAATAGGTATTTCATATTCAAAATATATGTTAAAAGAGAACTATGAAAAATTAAATCCTCTTGAAAAAGAAGATGCTATTACTAAAGTAGTTGTTATTGATAAAAAAGAAGATTTACAAGGATTAAATATAGAAGAAAAACAGGATTTATCTGATATAAAAAACTCTGCTACTGAGCTACCAATAAAAATAACAGATGATGATGATATTCTAAACAAAAATGCTATAATAACAAATAAAAAGAATCAAAAATTATCAATAACAATTCCAGAAGTTAACAATTCTGAAATTTATGTATTAATGTCGGGCTTTGATTTTAATGAGAATGATAAACACACAATTACAGCTGGCTTTAAAGGAAATAGTGCTAGTAAAACAATAGAAAATAAAATAACATCAGCTTATTATGAAGAATGTTCTGAATTACTACTTCCACTAGGCTATTATGAAAAAGCAAAAGGTAATATAAGTTTAAGCTTTAGTGCAAAAGGAACATATAAATTTGAAAACTTACAAGTTTTAGCGGTTTCAATGGAAAATTATGAAGAAACAATTAAAGCTTTAAAAGAAAATGAACTAAAAGTTATAAATTGTAATAATAAAGAAATAACAGGAACAGTAAACTTAAATAATGATTCTATTTTACAAATTTCTACTAGTTACACTACTGGTTGGAAAGCCTATGTAGATGGAAAAAAAGTAGATACTATAAGAGTAAATACAGCATTTATAGGAGTTCCAGTAGAAAAAGGAGAGCATAATATTGAATTTAAATATGAATCACCATATTTAAAAGAAGGAATTATTTGCAGCATTATTGGAATATGTTTATTTGTGGGATTAGCAGTTTTTGATAATAGAAAAATTAAAAGTTAGGATGGTATTATAAAAATAATGCCTAAGGTAAAAAAATGTTAAATTTAAAATATTAAATTAAAAAAGCAAAATATAATGTGAAAAAATCATTATATTTTGCTTTTTAATTTCTTATTTATTAAATATTTCTCAAACTAATGCTTGAACAGTAATAAAATTTAATTATATAATGCTTAAATAGTAGTAAAACCTTATTTTTCTAGCTTATGGAATACTTTTTTGCCTTTCTTCAAAATAGTATAGCCATCTTTAAAATCGGCATCAGATAACATATAATTTACATCTGTTACTTTTTCATCATTTAAAGTAATTCCGCCTTGTGTGATTAAAATTCTAGCTTGACCTTTAGATGGTGCAAAACCAATAGTAATCATAGCATCTAAAATAGAAATATTTGTATTTTCAACCTTAGTAGTAGGCATATTTTCTAAACTACCATTTCCGCTAAATAGGGCTTTAGCGGCTTCTTCAGCTTTAATAGCCTCTTCTTCACCATGAATTAATTTTGTAATTTCAAAGGCTGCTCTTCTTTTAGCTTCATTTATTCTTTCATCTTTGTATGCACAAAGTTCATTAATTTCATCCATAGGTAAAAATGTAATTAAAGATAAAACTGTTTTTACATCTTCATCTGCAATATTTCTCCAATATTGATAAAATTCATAAGGAGAAGTTTTATTAGGGTCTAGCCATAAAGCACCTTTTTCAGTTTTACCCATTTTTTTACCTTCTTTTGTTGTTAAAAGCTTAAATGTTAAACCAAAAGAATCAGAATGTCCAATTCTACGAATTAAATCTACACCGCCTAAAATATTAGACCATTGATCATTACCACCTAATTGCAATTTACAGCCATATTCTTCATATAGCTTTAAAAAGTCATAAGATTGCATTAACATATATCCAAGTTCAAAAAATGTTAAGCCACGTTCCATTCTTTGTTTATAACATTCAGCAGTAAGCATTTTATTTACAGAAAATAGTGAACCAATATCACGCATAAATTCAATAAAGTTTAAATCTAAAAGCCAATCTGCATTATTTACTATAATAGCAGCATTTTCGCCTTCGAAATTTAAAAATTTTGACATTTGCTTTTTAAAACATTCTACATTATGATTAATTTCTTCACGAGTCATCATTCTTCTCATATCTGTTTTGCCAGATGGATCTCCAATAGTAGCTGTTCCGCCACCAATTAGCATAATAGGTTTATGACCTGCTTTTTGCATATGAGATGCAACCATTAAAGAAATAAAATGACCAATATGCAAACTATCTGCAGTAGGGTCAAAACCAATATAAAAAGGAACTTTTTCTTTTCCTAATAAATCTCTTAATTCTTCATGGGTTACTTGTTCAATGTAACCTCTTTCTACTAAAGTATCAAATACATTTGCCATAAATATAACACCTTCCTTATGAGTTTACACTTTGCTATAATTTATAACTATAATTTTCCGCCACGTCGCTTGCGTATTATATATGTTTTTTCTCGACTAAAGCACGAAAAAACATATATAATACGCAAGTGGCTACTTTGAACTATTTTACTTATTATAACAAAATACGAACTTTTAAAATCAGTTATTATTTTACCATAAAATAATAAAAAAGCAAGTTATTTGCAAAAAGAAAGCAAAACTCGTAACATAAAATATTTGCTAAACAATTTTTTGCAAAAATTAGTTTACTCATTTTAAATCTAATGATATAATACAAACATAAAAAAATATAAGGAGAAATAAAAAATGGAATGGTTAAATAATTTTGCAAAAGAAATAGAACCACAAAACATTAGCAATAAAGATAAAAAAGAAGAAGTTGCAAAAAAAGTAGCAGAAAAAGTAAAAGATGGAGATATAATAAGCTTTGGCTCTGGAAGTACTTCTTATTTAGCAATTAAAGAAATTGCAAAAAGAATAGAAGAAGAGGATTTGCACATTATTGCAATACCTACTTCTTATGAAGTAAAATCACTATGCCAAAGTTTAAAAATACCAACTGCAAGTATTTTAGAATATAAACCAGACTGGGGCTTTGATGGAGCAGATGAAGTAGATAAAAATCATAACTGGCTTATAAAGGGCAGAGGCGCAGCTATGTTTAAAGAAAAGTTAAATATGGTAAACTCTGGACTTACATACATTTTAGCAGATGAAAGTAAATTTGTAGAAAATTTAGGAGAAAAATTTCCTATTCCAATAGAAGTTTATCCAGAAGCAGTAAGCAGTGTAAAAGAAGCACTATTAGACCTAGGAATGACAGAATGTGTTTTAAGAAAAGCAGAGAAGAAAGATGGCCCAGTTTTTACAGAAAATAATAATGTTATTTTAGATACTAAATTTTCTGAAATATATGAAACATTAGAAGAAGACATAAAAGCTATTACAGGAGTAATAGAAAGTGGATTATTTATAGATTATCCAATAGAGGTAATAAACTAAAACTTATAGTTAAGCTATGAGCTTCACATACACAAATATTAAAGGAGGAAACTACTTATGTGGGGAGATATAGCTATTGCATTTTTACTTGCATTTATTACAGCTTTTGTACTTACACCATATACAATGCGATTAGCAAGAAAAGTAGGAGCAATAGATGTACCAAATGATAGAAGAGTAAATAAAAAAGCAATGCCAAGACTTGGCGGACTAGCTGTAATTTGTGGTTTTTTAGTTTCTACAATTTATTTATTAATTGTAATGAACATAGAAAATTCCATAGATTTATTTGGCGAAGAACAATATGGAATAAAGCTATTAGGTTTCTTAGCTGGAATTATAATATTAGGAATAACTTGTTTTATAGACGATTCAAAAGGAATTCCAAGTTGGGTAAAATTAATTGCTCAAATTGTTTCAGCAGGAATCGTAGTAGCTTGTGGAATTAGAATAGAAAATATTAATTTACCATTTATAGATAATAAAATATGGTTTTATGACTGGTTTTCATACATACTTACAATAGGCTGGATTGTTGGAATTACAAATGCAATTAATTTAATAGATGGTTTAGATGGACTATCTTCAGGAATAACTCTAATTTCATGTATTTCTTTATTAATAATTTTTACATTAAATAAATCACCTTTAATTGCAGTTTTATTAATTACTGCATTAGGAGGTTCTATTGTTGGATTTTTACCATTCAATTTTAGCCCAGCTAAAACATTTATTGGAGATGTAGGGTCTAACTTTTTGGGATTTTGTTTAGCAGTTATTTCAATTCTTCGGAGTTGCAAAAACATATACAGCTATAGTTTTAATTGCACCAATTATTGTATTAGGCTTTCCAATTTTTGATACTCTTTTTGCAATAGTTCGTAGAATAATAAAAGGAAAATCTTTAAAAGCAGTATTTCAAGCAGATAAAGGCCACTTACATCATAGATTAATGAAAAGAGGCTACACACAAAAACAATCAGTTCTTATATTATATGGACTTACTGCAACACTTGGAATGTTTGCAATAATACTTTTAGAAAGTGGGCCATGGAAAGCACTTTCATTTGCATTATTAGTAATTGCGATTGTTGCAATTGGCTATAAAGATATAATAAAAGAAAATGACAAAACTCAGCAAGAAGAAAGAATAGATGAGGAACATATTAGACATGACAAACCATAAGAGTTAAAACATTAAATCGAGAGGAGTAATTTAACAATTAAATATGGATGAAGAAAGAATAATTAGTCCAGAGTTAGAAGATGTGCAGGAAGAAAGAATGGAAAATTCTTTAAGACCAAAAACATTAGAAGAATATATTGGACAAGATAAAGTAAAACAAAATATGAAGGTATATATAGAGGCTGCCAAAAAAAGAGGAGAGCCTTTAGACCATATTTTATTATATGGACCACCAGGACTTGGTAAAACAACACTTGCAAATATTATTTCAAATGAAATGAATTCAAACATTAAAATAACATCTGGACCAGCAATTGAAAAACCAGGAGATTTAGCAGCAATATTAACAAATTTATCAGAGTTTGATGTACTATTTATTGATGAAATTCATAGATTAAACAAAAGTGTAGAAGAAATTTTGTACCCAGCATTAGAAGATTACACCTTAGATATTATGATAGGCAAAGGACCAAGTGCTAGATCTATTAGATTAGATTTACCAAAATTTACTCTAATTGGTGCAACAACAAGAGCAGGAGCTTTGGCAACACCATTAAGAGACCGTTTTGGAATAATTCATCATTTAGAATTATATCAAGTTAAAGATTTAGAAACAATTATAAAAAGGTCAGCTAAAATTCTAGAAATACAAATTGATGAAGATTCAGCAATAGAAATTGCAAGACGTTCAAGAGGAACACCTAGAATTGCAAACAGATTACTAAAAAGGGTTAGAGATTATGCTGTAGTTTTAGGAGATGGCAATATAACTTTAAAAATTACAAAAACAGCCTTAGGTAAGCTTGAAATTGATGAAATGGGTCTAGATGACGTAGATAGAAAAATATTAGAAACATTAATTATTAAATACCAAGGAAGACCAGTAGGGATTGAAACAATAGCTACTACAATAGGAGAAGAAGTAGAAACAATAGAAGATGTTTATGAACCATATTTAATACAAATTGGGTTTATAGCAAGAACAGTTAGAGGAAGAGTTGCAACGCCATCTGCTTATAGTCATATTGGTGTAGCTTATGAGGGGTAAGATAAATAACATAACAAAAATTATGATTAATTGCAAAATGTAAACAAAGAAGAAAAGAGGAACATTATGAAACTTTTAATGCATACATGTTGCGCGCCATGTAGCGTATATTGCATAGATTCATTAAGAAAAGAAGGAATAGAACCAACAGTATATTGGTATAATCCCAATATTCATCCATATACAGAATACAAAGCAAGAAGAGATTGCTTAAAAGAATATACAAAATTAGTTGAAGTAGAAGCTATATTTGAAGAAGAATATGGTTTGGATAATTTTTGTAAAAATGTTATTGGAAGTTTAGAAACAAGATGCACAGATTATTGTTATGTAGTGAGATTAGAGCAAACTGCAAAGTATGCTAAAGAAAATGGCTATGATACTATTACTACAACTTTATTAGTAAGCCCATATCAAAAACATGAAGAATTAAAGCAAATTGCAGAAAAAATAGCAAAAAAATATGATTTAAATTTTTTATATAGAGATTTTAGAGTTGGCTTTAGAGATGGACAAGCAAAAGCAAGAGAACTTGGCCTATATATGCAAAAATATTGTGGCTGTATTTTCTCAGAGGAAGATAGGTATAAAAAGAAAATAGAAAAAGATAAGACTACAGTATAATACCAATAAAAGTTTTGATGCCTCTAATTTTTATTAGAAAGTATATTTAAAATTAGAAAGGAAGAAAATTATTGAAAAAGAAAAAAGATAATGAGATATCTATTCGTTCTAGTGCAGCAGAATATTTAACTTATGTAGCAGCATTAGGAGATAATCCGGAAAGTGTAGAAGTTAGATATGAAGATGAAAATATTTGGCTTACACAGAAGATGCTAGCTACTTTATATGATGTTACAACATCTGCAATTAATCAACATATAAAAACCATATATGAAGATAATGAATTAGACGAAAGTTCAACTATTAAGAATTTCTTAATAGTTCAAAAAGAAGGCAACAGAGAGGTTTCAAGAAATGTTGCACATTATAATCTTCAAATGATAATTGCTATTGGATTTAAAGTAGATAATGA
>CANQPV010000031.1 GCA_947625825.1 uncultured Clostridia bacterium
GAAAAAATTGACAAAAAAATTAAGCATTTTTAATGCTTACATCAAATTTTGTTTCATAAAAGTGTCAAACTTCCGGGCAAGCCGACAAACAGCGAGTTCATCGCTATGATTGCCGACAGCTTGCGCATAAAGTACAAGCTGTAATTTCTCGCCATCAGCCCATGGAAAATTTCCATGGGCTGATTTTTTTTTCTTCATTTTTACGTAATAATCTTGTATTTCGTAGTAAAAATAGGTATAATATGAAACAGGAAAAATTTAAAAAGCATAAGGAGGCAAAATATTAATGCAAGTATCTAGAGAAGAAATTTTGCATATTGCAAAATTAGCAAATTTAAATTTAAAAGAAGAAGAAATAGACACTTATTTATTACATTTACAAGATATTTTAAATTTTGCAAATATTGTAAGTAGCGCACCAGTAGATGATTTAAATGAATCTATTGGAGCAAATGATAGCTATAATGTATTTAGAAAAGATGAAATAAAGGTGTTTGAAGATAATGAAGCATTACTTCAAAATGCACCAGAAAAAGAAAGAAATATGTTTAAAATACCAAAAGTAATTCAATAAAAAAGTTAAGAAGGGAAGATTTTAAATGGATATTACAAAACTAACAGTACATGAATTGCAAGAAAAATTAAAATCAAAAGAACTTACAATAGAGCAAATAACTAAGGCTTATGTAGAAAATATAGAAAAATATGAAAAAGATGTACAAGCATTTATTACACCATTAAAAGTAGACGCTTTAAAACAAGCACAAGAAATTCAAGAAAAAGTAGAAAATAAAGAAATAACAAATTCCTTAGCAGGAATTCCTATTGGAATTAAAGATAATATTTGCACAAAAGGAGTAAAAACTACTTGTGCTTCTAAAATGCTAGAAAACTTTGTTGCACCATATAATGCAACAGTAATGGAAAAAATAAATAATGAAAACATGATAAATTTAGGAAAACTTAACATGGATGAATTTGCCATGGGAGCTTCTACAGAATATTCATATTTTAAGAAGACTAGAAACCCATGGAATTTAAGCACTGTACCAGGTGGGTCATCAGGAGGAGTAGCAGCAGCAGTTGCAGCAAATATGGTGCCTTGGGCACTTGGCTCAGATACAGGTGGTTCAATTCGTCAGCCTGCATCATTTTGTGGAGTAGTAGGTTTAAAACCAACTTATGGTTTGGTATCTAGATATGGTTTAGTTGCATTTGCATCATCTTTAGACCAAATAGGACCAATTACAAAAGATGTACAAGATGCAGCAATATTATTAAATGTAATTGCAGGACATGATGAAAAAGATTCAACATCTGCAAACAAAGAAAAAGTAGATTATACTAAAGCACTAAAAAATGATGTAAAAGGCCTAAGAATAGGAATTCCAAAAGAATATTTTGGAGAAGGAATTAATAGTGAAGTAAAACAAAGCTTAGAAAAAGCTATAGAAACATATAAAGCCTTAGGAGCAACAGTAGAAGAATTTTCATTAAATATTGCAGATTATGCACTAGCTACTTATTACATTATTGCTTGTGCAGAAGCAAGCTCAAACTTAGGCAGATTTGATGGAATTCGTTATGGTTATAGAACAGAAAATTATACAGATTTAAAAGAACTTTTCCGTAACTCTAGAAGTGAAGGCTTTGGAGCAGAAGTAAAAAGAAGAATAATACTAGGTACTTATGTACTTTCATCTGGTTATTACGATGCTTATTACAAAAAAGCGCAACAAGTAAGAACACTTGTAAAAAAAGAATTTGATAAAGCCTTTGAAAAATATGATGTACTATTAGCGCCAACATCACCAACAGTAGCATTTGAAATAGGAACAAGATCAAATAATCCACTTGAAATGTATTTAGCAGATATTTGTACAGTTTCTGTTAATATTGCAGGACTTCCTGGAATTTCTATTCCATGTGGTGTAGATAGCAAGGGCATGCCAATAGGAATGCAGCTAATAGCCAACAAATTTGAAGAAGAAACTATTTTAAATGTAGCATATACTTATGAACAAAAAATAAAATTTAGAGAAAGTTATGAACCAACTTTCAAAGGAGGTGCATGCTAATGGCAAAAGAAGATTATGAAATCGTAATAGGGTTAGAAGTACACGCAGAGCTTTCTACTAAAACAAAAATATTTTGTAGTTGCCCTACAGAATTTGGTGCAGCACCAAATACACATACTTGCCCTGTTTGTATGGCAATGCCAGGAGCACTTCCTGTTTTAAATGAAAAAGTAGTAGAATATGCTGTAAAAGCAGGATTAGCAACAAATTGTTCTATTACAAAAGAAAGCAAAAATGATAGAAAAAATTATTTTTATCCAGACCTTCCAAAATCTTATCAAATATCACAATTTGATAAACCACTTTGCACAAATGGACAAATAGATATTGAAGAAGATGGCACAACAAAAACAATAGGAATTACTAGAATTCATATTGAAGAAGATGCTGGAAAATTAAATCATAATGAATTTGGAAGCGGAAGTTTAGTAGATTTAAACAGAGCAGGAGTTCCATTAATAGAAATTGTATCAGAACCAGATATGCGTTCAAGCAAAGATGCAGAAAATTATTTAAGAAAAATAAAATCAATTTTGGAATATATTGAAGTATCAGATTGCAAAATGCAAGAAGGTTCTTTAAGAGCAGATGTTAACGTTTCTGTTAGAAAAATTGGATGCAAAGAATTTGGAACACGTACAGAAATGAAAAATATGAACTCTTTTAGATCAATTGTAAGAGCAATAGACTATGAAGCACAAAGACAAATAGAAGTAATAGAAAATGGTGGAAAAATAGAGCAGGAAACATTAAGATGGGATGATGTATCTGGAAAAACATTTTCAATGAGAGATAAGGAAGATGCACAAGACTATAGATATTTTCCAGAGCCAGATTTAGTAGCAATTCGTTTATCAGATGAATACATAGAAAGTATTCGTAAAAACCTACCAGAATTACCAGAAAGTAGAAAGAAAAGATATTTAGAAGAATATAAACTAACAGAAAAAGAAGCAAAAATGCTAACGGCATCAAAATATATGTCTAACTTATTTGAAGCTGCTTTAAAAATATGTGGAAACGCAAAAGCTGTAGCAAACTGGCTACTTTCAGATGT
This sequence comes from uncultured Clostridia bacterium, assembly GCA_947625825.1. Taxonomy (GTDB): domain Bacteria; phylum Bacillota; class Clostridia; order TANB77; family CAG-508; genus CAG-273. The sequence continues at coordinate 3,136 of CANQPV010000031.1, forward strand.
TTCTAGAATATTAAACGAAAAAGAAATAGAACCAGACCAAATACCATTTACAGCAGAGCAATTAGCAAAAATGATTATGCTAATTGAAAAGGGAACAATTAGTTCAGCTATTGGTAAAAAGGTATTAGAAGAACTATTTGAAAATCCAAAAGATCCAGAAAAAATAATAGAAGAAAAAGGCTGGATTCAAATTTCAGATGAAGGTGCTATTAAAGAAGTAGTAATGAGAATACTAGAAAATAACGCACAATCAATTATAGACTTTAAAGCAGGAAAAGATAGAGCATTAGGATTCTTAGTTGGTCAGGCAATGAAAGAAACAAAGGGAAAAGCAAACCCTAAAATGTTAAATGATATGTTCTTAGAAGAGTTAAAAAAATAACTTAAAAAATAGACACGAAGAAAGTTTTGCTTCTTTGTGTCTATTTCAATTTGTAGTTTTGCTATCATTATATAGTTCATCTGGGCAAATATCTGCACCATTAGCCCATGCAATAGATAAACCTGAAACTCTTACAGTATTAAAAAGTTGTTTATTATTTAAAGTTTCAAAAGCCTTATGAGAAAGGTATGGCTTTACATCAAAGATTTTCTGTTCTCCATTATCAAAAGAAATTAATAATAAATAATTATCAAGTGGCTTTACATCTATAGCCTTAGGACGCATTTTAAATCACTCCAATCCTTTTATTTTTAAAATTTCACCATCATTATTATATGAATACCAACAAGCTATAAGTTCATCATAATGGATTTCGGCCCATGCTTGAACTAACTTTAATTGTTTATTAGGTATATTGCCATCTATAATAGTTCCATCTAATGTCATTGATGCTTCATATTCATTATATTTTATATGAAAATGTGGAATATTATGATGACTGCCTAATTCTTTATATAAATAAATAAGAATACCATAAAAATTAGAAATTAAAGGCATAGAACACCTCCTTTAGTATAACACAATAAGTTAAGTTTTACAATATAGAAAATAAAAAAGAATTAAATAATTAGAAAAAAATAGACTATAGATGTAAACATCTATAATCTATATTAAAAATAATAAATTGTCAATAAAAATCGTATACTAAAATTCGACATTAACTATTCAAATCTAGCTTAATTTTGTTAAAAGAAAAGCCACAAATGATAAAAAAACAAATAAAAAATAAGCTAGTTTTAAATAATGAAATACCAATATAATATGTAATAGGAACAGTATATAAAAAGTCATATGTAAGTAGAATTAAGCTAGCAATAATGCTAATTCCAAAAGAAAATTTAATTCCAGCTTTTATAATACTAACAATTTTAGCATCCATATTTTTAAATTCTATTAATAATTGTTTCATAAGCAAAACCTCACAATTCATTATATTAAAGGTAAAAAAATAATATCAACTAATATAATGTTAACATAAAATTAAATAAAAAACAAAGGTAATTTCTGCCATAAAAAAAGATGCTATTTCTAGCATCTACATTTTAAAAAACTGTGCACAATTTTTTAAAAATTAAGCATTCATGGCATTTAACTTTTTAGCCATATTAGATTTTTTTCTAGCTGCTGTGTTTTTAACAATAACACCTTTAGTGCAAGCTTGATCTACTTTTTTAGTAGCTACAGATAGTAATTTAGTAGCTTCTTCTTTATTTCCAGCTTCAACAGCTTGTTCAAATTTCTTTACAGCTGATTTATATCCAGTTTTAATCATATTATTTCTTGCTGTTTTAGTTTCAATAACTTTTACACGTTTAATAGCTGATTTAATATTTGGCATGTAATAGCACCTCCTCTTTGATGTTTCAAAATTGACAAAATATATTTTAACATGTTTTAAACTAAATATCAAGTAATTTTGCTTAATTTTCCGTCATATTTTGCAAATACAAAGAAATACGCTGTATATTTTGTAAAATACCTTGAAAAAATAAATAAAAACATATATAATAAATTTACTCTAAAGAAAATACACAAAAATTTGGAAGGAGAGATTTATTATGAACATCAAAATAGTAGGAAAAGAACTAAAAGCTACAGAAGCAATTAAAGATTATATTAGCAAAAAATCAGAAAGATTAATAAAATATTTTGGAGAAGATTTTGACGTAACAGCAACAATTAAAACAGAAGGTGGATTACAAGTAGCAGAAATGGAGGTAAAAACCCCAACAGATAGATTTAGAGCAGTAACAGCACATAGAGATTTATATGCTTCTATTGATAAAGATATAGACATTTTAGAAGGTCAAGTAAGAAAAATGAAAACTAAAAAAGATCAACAAAATATGACAGACTCTATTAGAAATAAAGAAATGTCAAGAGACTTAGAAGATCATCCAATTGAAAATGAAATTATTAAAACTTTATATTATGACATTAAACCATTATCACCAGAAGATGCTAAATTAAAACTAGAAGAAAAGCCACAAGATAGATTTTTAACATTTATAAACATAGAAACAGGAAAAGTAAATGTAATTTATCGTTTAAAAGATAATAAAAATTATGGTTTAGTAGAACCAGAAGCATAAAAATAAAATAAAAAGAAACCTACTTAAATATGTAAATCTAAATAGGTTTCTTTTTTGCCATAAAACTAATATAGCAAATAAACTTATTTCATATTGTTTTCAGCTTGTTGGATCATTTTTTTAACCATTTGACCACCTATTCTACCAGCGTCTCTTGAAGATAAATCTCCATTATAACCTTGTTTTAAATTAACACCAACTTCGCTAGCTACTTCATATTTGAATTTGTTAAGAGCTTCTTTAGCTTCTGGAACTACAGAATAATTACTGTTGTTGCTTGCCATATTTTTCACCTCCTAGAATGTGATTGTTTTCTTTATTGAAAAAACTATCTTGCTTTTTCAGTATTTATCTTGCACAATTAAAAAATTTTTAAACTGGAAAAATATGATAAATTTTGTTGTAAATAAAAATAATAAAATGATATAATACTAAAAGAAAAAACAAATTGTTCAAAGGAGGAAAACATGGTATATTTAAATATATCATGAAAAAGTTTTATGTATAAATTAATTGCAATAGATTTAGATGGAACACTTTTAAATTCTTATGGACAAATTTCTACTAGAAGTAAAAATACAATAAATCAAGCCATACAAAAAGGTGTAGAAGTTGTATTAACATCAGGTAGAGGAATTATGTCTGTAAAAAATTTAGCAGATGAAGTTAATGCAAACAATTATATAATATGTGGAAATGGCGCAATGGTATATGATGTTAAAAAAGAAAGCTTAATGTATAGCAATCTTTTAAGTCAAAAAAAGGTTTTGCAATTAATTCAAATCTGTGATGAAAATAGTATATATTATAGTGTTTACACAAAAAGCGGAATTATTACAAAAAATTTAAATTATAATGTTCTTTTTTATCATCAAGAAAATGCAAGTAAGCCAGATAATAAAAAAACTCATATTCAAATAGTTCAAGACATATATAATTATGTATTAAATAATCCAGAAGAAGAGTATATTAAATTGGTAATTTGCGATGATAATAACATTATTTTTAATAGTATAATTAAAAAAATGAAAAAAATAAAAGGAATAGATATATTAGATGTAGGGCATATGTCTAGAAAGTTAATAAAATCTGGAACAGAAGAATTTAGCATAGAATATTTTTACACAGAAATAAATAGTCAAAATGTAGATAAATGGACTGCAATTTCATATTTGATAGAAAAATTAGACATAAAAAAAGAAGAAGTAATGGCAATAGGAGATAATGTAAACGATAAAACTATGCTAGAAAACGCAGGTTTAGGTGTTGCAATGGAAAATAGCGCACCATATATAAAAGAAATATCAGATATTGTAACAAGTAACAATAATGAAGATGGTGTAGCAAAAATAATAGAAAAAAAGATATTAGATATTGAATAAAAAATTATAAAAATGCACATAACTACTAAAGAATAGGAGTGTGCATTTTTTATGAATAAAAAAGATAAAGCTGCAACTAATAATACAGAGTTAAGCAAAAAAATAGAAATGGAAAATAATAAAAAAGCAATGACAAATAAAGTAAAAGAAGAAATAGGAAGCATGGAAGAAATGGAAGATACTACAAAATATGGTGAATTTGTATCATCTTATTTTGCATGGCTTACATTAGAAGGTCAAAAGAAAAGAGCAAACCATTTAGAAAATATAACTGAAAATAATAAAAAATAAGATTTAATTTTAACGAAAAAACAAACAATGGGTAAAACTATTGAAATATTAGCAAATTATAAAAAAGATTAAGTTCACAAAATATTTACAAATAATATATTGACAAAATATAAAAAGGTAGTATAATAATATTGTAGGTCAAAGAAAGTCAAAGTCAATAAAACAATTAAATAGATCTAGTATATACTAAAATAACTTGCAAAACATAAATTATAAAACAAAACAAAGGAAGTGATAAATTCATGAGAATGTCTGATATGATAGAAGATTTCATAAAAGAACTATTTTCAGAAGATGAAGACTTTATAGAAATTCAAAGAAATGATTTAGCAGAACATTTTAAATGTGTGCCATCACAAATAAATTATGTTATAGCAACACGTTTTAATCCATCACAGGGCTATTATGTAGAAAGCAAACGTGGAGGAGGAGGCCACATTAAAATAAAAAAAGTAAATATCACAAAAAGTAATTACTTAATGCATGCAATTAATAGTATAGGAAATAAGCTAACATCACAAGAAGTAGACATTTTTATTAGTAATTTTCTATCAGAAAATATCATTTCAGAAACAGAAGCAAAACTGTTAAAAGTAGCAACAAGCGATAATGTATTAACAGTGCCACAAGAATATAAAGACTTATTAAGAGCAAATATTTTTAAAAACATGTTGGTTAATTTAGTAGAGGACTAAAAATACAAAAGAATAAGCAAATTATAAATATAAATGTATAAAATAGTAAAATTAAATAGGAGGTAAAAATTATTATGTTATGTCAAAATTGTGGAAAAAATGAAGTAAATTTTCGTTATACTCAAATTATAAATGGAGTAAAAAAAGAAATGGCACTTTGCGATAAATGTGCTAAAAGTTTAGGACTAGAAAGCTTAGACTTTAACATGCCAATTAATTTTTCTAACTTTTTAGGAGACTTCTTTGATGAAGTAGCAGAAGCTAATTTCTTACCAAGCTTTAGCAAAACAGAAACTTTAAAATGCAATAATTGCGGAACAACTTATGATGAATTTGTAAAAACAGGAAAGTTTGGATGTAGCAATTGTTATGACGTATTCTCACATGGGTTAGATAATGTACTTAAAAACATTCATAGTTCAAATACACATGTAGGAAGAAGAAGTAAATGGGTAAATAAATTAAATGAGAATACTAAACAAGAAAATAATGAAACTCAAGTTAAACCAAAAGCAAAAACAAGTAAACCAAAAACTTCAAAAGAAGATAAATTAGCTGAATTAAATATAGAATTAAAACAAGCAATTAAAGAAGAAAGATATGAAGACGCAGCCAAAATAAGAGACGAAATTAAGAAAATTGGGTAATTGGGGACAGGTCCCATTGCTTGCTTTTGGGGTGTTGGGACCAGGTCCCATTGCTCACTTTTAAGCACTTAGGGACAGGTCATAAAAATAAACAAATAAAAATAGGAGGAAAAATATGAATTGGTATTTACAAAATGGAAAAGATTCAGATGTTGTAATTAGTTCAAGAGTTAGACTTGCAAGAAATATAGAAAATTATACATTTATGCCTAAAATTTCAGAAGAAGAAGCAAATAAAGTATTACAAAAAATAAAAGACATTACTCCAAGTATTGGTTATGGCTTAAAATTTATAAATTTAAATGATATAGATGATATTACAAAAGTAAGTTTAGTAGAAAAACATATTATAAGCCCGGAATTTGCAGCAAACAAAAACAAATGTGGAGCAATTTTAATTAATGATGAAGAAAATATTAGTATAATGATAAATGAAGAAGACCATATTCGTATGCAAGTATTTTCATCAGGATTAGACCTAGAAAATTTAAAAAATTTAGCTATTGAAATTGATGAAAAATTAGATAACCTTTTACATTATGCAAGTCACGAAAAATATGGCTATTTAACAGCTTGCCCAACAAATGTAGGAACAGGAATGAGAGCATCTGTTATGGTGCATCTTCCAGCATTAACAATGACAGGAAATATAAATAAAATTTTAAACATTGTAAATAGCTTTGGAATGAATATTCGTGGAATTTATGGTGAAGGAACTCAAAGCCAAGGAGATATTTACCAAATCTCGAATAATCAAACACTTGGATTAACAGAAAACGATATTATAAAAAATATTAACACAATTACAGAAAAGGTAATTCAACAGGAAAGAATGGCAAGAAAATATTTAGCTAAGAACTCTATTGATTTAGAAGATAGAGTATACCGTGCTTATGGTACACTTGTATATGCAACAAAGCTTTCATCAGATGAATGCAAACGATTGCTTTCCTATGTAAAACTTGGAACGGATTTAGGAATTATTAAAGAATTAACAGATAGCAAAGTTGCAAAACTATATTTATACAATAATCCTGCAAATTTACAAAAATATGTAGGAAAAGAGCTAGACGGCTATGAAAGAGATATAAAAAGACCAGAAGTTATTAAACAAATTATAAATGAAAAGTAGTATGAAAGGAAGGTGTTATAAAAATGACATATAAATTTACAAATAGTGCTGAAAAAGCGCTAGAACTTGCAGGAGATTTAGCTATAGAGTTAGGACACAACTATATAGGAACAGAGCACATACTATATGGTTTATCTAAAGAAGGAAGCGGAGTAGCAAGCCAAGTATTAGAACTACAAGAAGTTACACCAGAAAAAATTATGGAAGATATAGAAGCATTAATAGGAAGAGGAGAAGAAATACAAGATGAATCAAGTGTTGGCTTTACTCCTAGAAGCAAAAGAGTAATAGAAAATGCATTTATGGAAGCAAGAAAATTAGGGTCTGAATATATAGGAACAGAACATTTGCTAATTGGAATTATGCGTGAAGGAGACAGTGTAGCTGTTCGTATTATGATGGATTTAAACATAAACCCTCAAAAATTATATAACGAAATAATAAAAGTAATAAATGAAGATGAACATGCAAATAACAATGAAAAGTCTAATGGCTCAAAACCAAGAGGAAGTTTTAACCAAACTCCTACTTTAAATCAATTTGGTACAGATTTAACAAAAAGAGCTGAAGAAGGCAAATTAGACCCTGTAATAGGAAGAAAAAATGAAATAGAAAGAGTAATTCAAATTCTATCTAGAAGAACTAAAAACAACCCTTGCTTAATAGGTGAGCCAGGTGTTGGTAAAACAGCTGTAGTAGAAGGCTTAGCAGAAAAAATTGTTGCCGAAGATGTTCCAGAAATGCTTAAAAATAAAAGAGTAGTTAGCTTAGATATTGCAAGCATGGTAGCAGGTGCTAAATACAGAGGAGATTTTGAAGAAAGAATAAAAAAATGTCTAGAAGAAGTTAAAAAAGCAGGAGATGTTATTTTATTTATTGATGAAGTTCATACAATTGTAGGCGCAGGTTCTGCAGAAGGAGCAGTTGATGCAGCAAATATTTTAAAGCCACTTTTAGCAAGAGGAGAAGTTCAAGTTATTGGTGCAACAACATTAAATGAATATCGTAAATACATTGAAAAAGATAGCGCTTTGGAAAGACGTTTTAGCCCAGTAACAGTTGGAGAGCCATCAGTAGAAGAAACAATAAGCATATTGCAAGGAATTAGAGATAAATATGAAGCACATCATAATGTAAAAATTACAGATGAAGCTATTAAATCAGCAGTAGAGCTTTCTACTAGATACATTAATGATAGATTCTTACCAGATAAAGCTATAGATTTAGTAGATGAAGCGGCATCACGTGTTAGAATGAAAACATATACACAACCAGAAATACTAAAAAAATTAGAAGATAAAATAGCAAACCTAGATAAAGAAAAAGAAGATGCAATTCGTCTTCAAGACTTTGAAAAAGCAGCTAATCTTCGTGACAAAGAAAAAGAAGCAAAAGAGAAATTATCAAAGGAAAAAGAAAAATGGGAAAGCAAAAATACAAAAAGTGTAACAACATTAGTAGAAGAAGACATTGCAGATGTAGTTTCTAGCTGGACAGGCATTCCTGTACAAAAATTAACTCAAACTGAAAATGAAAAGCTTAAGAACTTAGAAAAATCTTTGCATGAAAGAGTAATCGGTCAAAATGAAGCAGTAGAAGCAGTTGCAAAAGCAATTAGAAGAGGAAGAGTAGGTTTAAAAGATCCAAATCGTCCAATAGGTTCATTTTTATTCTTAGGACCAACAGGTGTTGGAAAAACCGAACTTTCTAAAGCATTAGCAGAAAGCTTATTTGGAAATGAAAATGCAATGATTCGTATAGATATGTCTGAATATATGGAACCACATTCAGTAGCAAAATTAATTGGTTCACCTCCAGGATATGTAGGCTTTGATGAAGGAGGTCAATTGACTGAGAAAATTAGAAGAAAGCCATATTCTGTTATTTTACTAGATGAAATAGAAAAAGCACATCCAGATGTTATGAATATGTTATTACAAATTTTAGATGATGGAAGATTAACAGATAGCCAAGGAAGAACAGTAAACTTTAGAAATACAGTAATTATTATGACATCAAATATTGGCGCAAGATTAATTACAGATAAAAGCACTTTAGGCTTTACAGCAGCTACAAACCAAAAGGAAGAAACACAAAAAGAATACGAAAGTATTAAAAAAGATGTTATGGGAGAACTAAAAAGGCAATTTAGACCAGAATTTATAAACCGTATTGATGAAATTATTGTATTCCATAAGCTAACAGATGATGATGTAAAACAAATTATAGAAATTATGCTAAAACAAGTACAAGAAAGACTAGAAAAACAAAATATAAATATAGAAATAGATGAAAGCGTAAAAGAGTTAATTTCTAAAAAAGGTGTAGATACAAACTATGGAGCAAGACCGCTTAAAAGAGCAATTCAAAATATATTAGAAGATAAAATTGCAGAAGAAATTTTAGATGGAAATATTAAGCAAAATAAAAAAGTAAAACTATCTGCAGAAGAAGAAAAAATAGTAGTATCGTAATATATTTTATGTAAATACAAGAAAATTCAGATTTTTTATTGACAATTTGTAAAAAAGGCAGTATAATTTAAAGCAACTTCCTAATATGGAAGAATAATTAGGAAGGGAGGATCGAGAGTATGTGGGGAAAGAAGTCCTATATGCTCAATAACGCTTTGACGCTGCGCGCTATCTGCAATGCTACAGTAAGCGTTATGGCTCGTGGACAGCCGACTGGTTGGACAATGAGCGGAGCAATGGCGACCGCCTACACTCGTATGACCACTTGACGCCTTCGAGCATTAAAGGCGCCCTATAAGGTCAACGAGAACGGGCAAAAGGTGCTAAAGTAAAGCACCAAAATCCACGCAATTTTCGAGCACTACCCAAAGAGGGCGTCCTAAGATAGGACGCCCTCTACTTATGTTTTCATTTTGTCTAAACCTAAATTGGATTAACATGTACTACAGCCTTATAAACCTTTTCTAGACCTGAAACATCCATTTCTAAGCTATCTGCAAGCTTATGGCTTTCAAATGTAGTCATATTACCATCAACATAAATTGTTAAAAAAACAACATATTGGTAGCCTACAGGAGTAGAAGAAATAGGATCTAGTTTTTGAATTTCTTTGTACTGATGAGCTAAATCTAAAATTAAATCTTGTGTTCTTGAATCTATAGAAATATCCATTAATACATTATAACTTTCTGTAAATATCTTAACACCAGTTAAACAGATCCATAAGCATATACCAAGACCAACTATGCCATCAAACCAATAAATATTAGCAAATGTAAGTAAAATAGAAATTAATGTAAAAGTAGTTACAATGCAGTCATTTCTATGATCATTTTTACTAGCTTCTAGCAAAATATTATCATACTTTTTGCAAAGTATACGTGTATATAAATATAGAGCAAACTTAGTTATAATAGTAATTATACAAACAGCTACTAATAGCCAAGAAAAGGTTAAATTACTACCATAAATTAGCGTATAAATAGAATCATATAATAGTTTAAAAGAAACTAAAATCATAGAAATAGAAATTAACATAGAAAATATGTATTCTGCTTTACCATGACCAAAATTATGGCTATTATCTTGTGGCTCGCTTGCAATTTTATTACCAATAAAAGTCATAAGAGAAGCAAAAATATCACTAGCACTATTAAAACTATCTGCAATCATAGCTTGGCTTTTAAAAGCAAATCCAGCAAAGCTTTTAATAAGTAGTAAAAACAAATTTCCAATAATTCCAAGTAAACCAGCATTTTTAGTTGTTTCAAATCTGTCCATATTAGTAAATGTTCCTTTCATTTTTAAAAATTGTATTCTTTAATTATAACATAATTTTACAAAAGAAAAAGCAAAATTATGAAAAAAATTAGCATAAATAATATGTGGGAAAAATGAAATAAAAAAATAGACAAAAGAAGCACCAACTGGTATGATGTTTTTG
>CANQPV010000032.1 GCA_947625825.1 uncultured Clostridia bacterium
ACTACTACTGCAACGGGCAATTTGAAAAACAAGAAAACTAGTACTATTCGAGCTATTACCTATAACTAAATTTTGAAATTTTTTTACACAATATACTTAATTTCATTGTCTGGAAAATGCTTTCTCATAAGTTCTCTTAAATAAATTTCTGCTTCTTCTCTTACTTCTTTTTTATAAGTATATTTTCCCTTTCCCCTACCAGTCATAATATTAGGATTATATAAATTTATTAAAGTTGGAAAGGCTTCTTCATTTATTTTTCGGTGTATATAGCTATATGTCATAAAAATAATTTCAAAAAATACCTTTTCTTTTACTTTTTTACTTAAATTTTCTGCTAAATACTCTATTAATTCTTTATATTTTTCTCTCCAGTTTTCAACTAATATAATTGGTGCTATTAAAATCCCTATTTTATAATCTGCATCTACTAATTTATTTATTGCTTGAACTCTTTTTTCTAAAGGAGATGTACCTATTTCAATAGTTCTAATTAAATCTTTTGGATTTACGCTCATACGTACAATAATTTTTCCATTATGTTTTAATGGTAGAATTGGATCTACCATATCAAATTTAGTTGGAAAAGTTAAAAAACCCTTTTCGTTGTTGCAAAAATTTTCTATTGTCCAGTTTAAGTTGCCTGTTATAGTATTTTCTAGTATTAAATCACTGTTGCTTCCTATTTCAAAAGTTAAATTTTTTTCCGCTTTATTTGCTACTTTTATAATTTTTTCTAGCATTTGCTCTCTATTTACAAAAAGCCTTAAATATGCGCATTTATTGTAGTTACAGACTAAATAACAATAAAGGCACATTGCAATACAGCCAGATGATGTATATGGAACCAAAAAATCAGAAGTTTTATGATTTGGTACAAAATTATGTGTTTTTCTAATTCCAATAATTAAATTTTGTTTCATGTTTGGAAATTCGCTATTTTGCTTTTTTCTCATTTCTTCTATGTTGTTATGGTTTTCTATTTCTATACAAGGAATATTTTTTTCTCTATATTCTTGTAATAATTTTTTTCCAAGTTCATAGTTTTCACTTTCTTTTTCATAATAAACTGATTTAGGCAAGAACATAAGTATCTTCTCCTTTCGAATTTACTTAATATTCTTGCCTATTTATTTTTTATTATTCAAATTTATTTTTTTGCTTTTAGACCTGTCCCTAATTACTTAAAAAGGGGAATTAGGGACTGTCCCCAATAATGCTTTTATTTTAATTCCTTGGTCTTTAAACATTTTTTCATGTTCTGTTTCAATGTTTTCCCAAAAGTTTGGCTCATTTTCTAAATCTCGTGTTATTTTATTAATCTCAAAACCTGCTTCTTTAAAGTAGTTTATACTTTCTTCAAATAAGTTATCATCATCTGTTTTAAAATAAATATTTGCACCCGGTTTTAAAAATTTTTTATAATTTTCTAATTGCTTAGTATGAGTTAGTCTTTTTTTATGATGTTTTCCTCTTGGCCATGGATTACAAAAGTTAATATAAATTCCATCTACACTATCTTTTTCATTTAATATAAGTAGTATACGTTCTATATCAAAGCGAGTTAAAAGCAAATTGTTTATTTCTTTATTTTGCTCATTATATACCTCTTCTATTTTTCTTTTTGCTAGGCCTAGCATTGGATCAACTAAATCAATTGCTAAATAGTTATTTTCTGGGTGAAGTGCTGCTTTTTGTGCAATAAAGCTTCCTTTTCCACATCCAAGCTCTACAAAAAATGGATGGCTAGAATTTATAAATTCTTGCCTCCATTTTCCAATTAATTCTTCTGGGTGTTCTCTATAAAATTTACTTTCTTCTAATTCTTTTCTTGCCCATGGCTTATATCTTATTCTCATAATTTCCTCTTATTTTTCTGACCTGTCCCTAACTGCTTGAAAATGAGCAATGGGACCTGTCCCCTACATATGTTTTCTTGTCATTTCTAGAAGATCTAGTGGTGTAAAGCCAACAATTTGTGTTTTTGAACGATCTTTTTTTAAGGCCTCTTCTAATGTTTGTAATATTTTTTGTTTAGTTTCTTCTTTTTCCATATCTATATAGTCTATTATAATTATTCCGCCAATGTCACGAAGTCTTAATTGTTTTGCAATTTCTATGCTAGCTTCTTTATTTACTGTATATACAGTTTGCTCTAAATCTTTTGTTCCTACATATTTTCCAGAGTTTACATCTATTGCAGTTAGAGCTTCTGTTTTATCTATTGTAATAAAGCCACCACATTTTAGCCAAATTTTACGATTATTTGCTTTTTCTATTTGCTCTTCAACATCATATATTTTAAGAACGTCTTCATTTTTTAGTTCTAATTTTACTTTTTCTTTTAGACCTGTTTCTTCTAAAAAATTTTTAACATAGTTATGTACTTGCAAATTATTAGTAGTAATTTTCATTAAATCTTGATCTACTAAGTCTGTTAATAATTTTCCAACAATTCCATCATTTTTATATAATATAGTTGGACTAAAATCTTTGTTATTTTGCATATTTTTAAATTTTTGTAAAATTTCTTCATATTGAGCTAAAACTCTTTTAATGTCTTGTTTTATTAATTCATCTGATTTTCCTTCTGCTGATGTTCTTATAATTATTCCATAGCCTTTTGGCAAAATTTCTTTTACAATATTTATTAGCCTAGCCTTTTCTTGCTCTTTTTCTATTTTTTTAGAAATAGTAATAAATTCTGTTTCTGGCATTAATACTATAAATCTTCCTGGCATGCTAATATGGCTTGATACTCTTGCACCTTTTTTATTTGTACTATCTCTTTTAACTTGAACTAAAATAGGCATTCCTGTATGTATATAATTTTTTATGTTGTATTTGCTTAGGTTTTCATTCTTATTTCCTGTTTCATTACTAGTTTTAGGAATAATATCTTTTACATGAATAAATGTATTTTTTTCTACCCCTATATCTACAAATGCTGCTTGCATACCAACTAAAACATTTTCTACTTTGCCTAAGTATATGTTTCCTTCTAATCTTTGTTTTTCTTCTATTTCTTCATATTGTTCTACAAGTTTTCCGTTTTCTACTAATGCTACTATTTTTTTTGAATTTTCATCTTGCTTTATGATAATTTCTTGCATTTTTACTATTATTCCTTCCTGAGGTACAAATTTGGCTTAAAAAGAATTAATTTTAACCTTTCGTCCTTTCTAATTGTATTTATTCATTGTACTATCAATACCATTTTTTAAAAATTCTGTTACTGCTATAGCTGCCTTTTCTATTCCTACCTCTAAACTATTATATGTTTCATCATCTAACTTACCTATAACATAGTCTATAGCATCATATTCATCTACTGGTTTGCCAATTCCTACACGAATTCTTGGAAAGTCTTCTGATGAAAGTTCATGTACAACAGATTTTGCTCCATTATGAGTTCCTGGTCCACCTTTTTTTCTAATTTTAATGGTTCCAATTTCAACATCCATGTCATCATAAATAACTAAAACATTTTCTATTGGAATTTTATAAAAGCTTACAAATGCTTCAATGCTTTGACCACTTAAGTTCATAAATGTTTGTGGTTTTAAAAGTATTACCTTTTGGTTTTCTATTACAGCATTTTCATATATTCCGTTGAATTTAGTTTTTGCTAATTCTATTTCATATTTTTTAGCTATTTTATTAATTACATCAAAACCCATATTGTGTCTAGTTTTACTATACTCTGGCTCTGGGTTTCCTAAACCTACTATTAAATACATTTTTATACCTCAATATTACTCTTTAAGACTTTCATTTAATCCGTTTAATTGCATTTTAGCTTTATTTGCAATTTGTTTTATTTTTTCAGCTTCTACAGATTTAAAATCTTCTAGTGGCATTTTAGTTTTATTAGTTATATCATTAAAATGTACTATATTATTTGAGAATAGTTGTAAGTCATTTATTACATTATCTATTTTATCGCTGTATGACATAATTTCGCACTTTTGATTCATAATTACAGAAAGGATCATTGCATGAAATCTAGCACATATCATATATTCCATTTTTGAATATTCTTCTAAAAAATACTCTATATTGCCATCATATTTAACCACTTTTATTTTTTTAGATATTTCATTTGGAATTGTTTCTAAAAGGCTTACAATTGCTCTTTCATCACCTTCATATTTGCAAAATGAAAAAAGAGTAATGTTTTTACCTTTTTCTATATAATCGCAAATATTATTTTTTAGCATTTCATAATATGTTTGTTCATAATTTAAAAGTTTTTTTCTAATGCTAAGATCAATTATTGAAATTCCTACTGTATTTGGTTCTTTTTGTGTATTTTTAGGTGAATATAAAAAAGCAAAATCTGGTGCATAATGAACTTGCTCTATGCCACTAAAAAGATTAGCAGAGTATTTATCTCTAAAGCAAATACTGCTACAGTTCTTATAAACTTCTTTTGCTAAATCTAAATATTGCTGTGTATAATATGGTCCAAAATTTGAACTAATATAGTGGAATGGAATATCATTTTCTTTACATTCTTTCATAAACTCTAGAAATTGTTCAGAAATATTATAAACAACTCCACCTTCCATGAAAATAGATCCACCAATATATATATAACCATCATAATCTTTTGCATTTTGTTTTGTTAAATTTTTTTCTTTTTCTTTTAGTATTGTAATATTAGAAAAATTTTGAAATAGCTTTGAATGTTCGTCATTTTCAATATTTATATAAAATTGTATATTAGGATATTCCTTTAAAAGCATATATATAAATAGGTCATCTCCTAAATTAGCTTTTGCATATGCTAAAATAAAAAACCTTTTTTGCTTCACTTTAATTTTCTCCCTTTAAGTATAAATTTGTTAATTCTTGGGTTATTTTGCTATTTTCCATATTTTCATTGCACCAAGATAATAATTTTTCAAAGTTTTCCCTGCTTGGTTTTGTTCCTGTAACATAGTATCTAGCTGTTAACATTACTTGCTCATATAGCCAATTATTTTCTTTTTCAATAAGATTTTTTTCTTTAATAATATTATCTATTCTCTTTTTTTCATCTAAATTATCTAGTAAAAAATCTAATTTTAAATTAAAAGACATATTTTTATCATGAACTCTATATACACCTATAAAATCTTCTAAAATATAAACTTTATTTTTTAGTAAAGCTCTCATATAAATAGAAGAATCATTTAACATTTCTACATTATCAATGTCGTAAATATCTTCTCTTTTAAATATTGTAGTAAATGTTGAGTTTGGTTTTTCATAAATTGTTTGAAATCCTTTTAAATATTCTATATTATCTAATTTATTAGAAACGTTAAGAGGCTTATTTTCATAAGTTTGGTCAATTTCATATTTAATAGAAGAATTTGCTGATACAAAAGAAAGTGGTTCATCTGATTCTTCAAATGTTCTTATTGCTTTTTCAAAAAATTCATTGTCTGTATAATAGTCATCATCATCCATGAAAATAAGATATTCTCCATTGCTTTTAATATAGCCATTTTTTCTAGTAACTCCTGCGCCAGAGTTTTTTTCATTATGGTAGTATTTTATTTTTTCATTATTAGCATAATGTTTTTGTATAACTTCATCTGTATTATCAGGTGAGCAATCATTTACAATAATAATTTCATAGTTTTGGTAAGTTTGACGTAATACTGAATCTATTGCTTCTGTAATCATTTCTCCTCTTTTATAAGTTGGCATAATTATAGAAATAAGACCTTTTTTAATCATAACTTTTCTCCTATTCATTTAGATTTTAACTTGTTCCAAATTTCATTTGTTTTTAAATATTCTGCATAATGTTTTTTAACATTTTTATCATATTTATTTAAGTCATCTATTAAAATATTGCAGTCTTCCCCTTCAAATAGTTTATTAATTTCAGGAATTCCGGCTTCTAGTTTTCTATGATTTTCTGCCATTTTTGTTTTGTAATTTTCCCTATCTGTAATATATTGGAATAATGGTTTATATTTTATCCATCCTCTAGAAGCTTGTATAAATCTTTTTGCAATTTGTTCATCTTCTACTTTTATTTTTCTTAAGCTCTTTGGATATTTTCCTCTTAAAATATTTGTATATTTTAAAAATCCATCATGAAAATGATATACTGGTACTTTTATAACCTTTGCTTCATCTAATAAAGTAGAAAAGAAGGTGTCTTCTCCTCTTGCTCCTTCTGGATTATAAAATGCTGGGATTCTTTCTATATGTTTTAAATTTAAGCATAAAGTAGAACCTGCAACCCATTTACCACCATTTTGTTTTTCTATTTCATAAACTCCTTCTCCGTTAGCAATTTGTGAATCTGCATACGTAATTCCATTATCTTTTACAAATTTATTACGAATAGAATCCCATGAAATAATATCATTACTAATTGCTTCTATGTAATCTCTAAAAAGTCCTTCATCTACATCTTCATTTAATTCTACATAAGGAATTGGAGAAATGTAGCCACAGTGATATCCAATAGTTACATCTGCATTTTGAATATATTCGTAATGCTTAGAGATATTATCTTGCTTTTGCCATATAATTTCTTTTGTTTCATTATCTTTTATACATGCTACAGGATATTCATCATCATCCCAAAACAAAAGATAATCAATGTCTCTAATAAAGGCATAATACATTAATGTGTTTCTTCCTTTAGCATGTCCATGTCCAAAAAATAGTTCTGCTTCATCTTTTGTAAGTTTTCCTCTACCAACGAGCCTTTTTTTCATTTCTTCAATGTCTTCTGGTGTAATATATTTTATTTTAATATCTTTATAAACGTTTGGCATTAATCCATAAAAATCTACTCTTGTTGTATATTGATAGCCTAAATCAAAAAGAATAAATATTGTTAATTCTACTTTGTTTTCACTATTTTTAAATTGATTTATTAATTGTTCATAAGTATTATTTATAATTTTGCATACATTAGGTCTTCCTGCTACAAACCCCAATCCAAATTGAACTGTTTCGCTCATAGTTCTCTCCTTTGCGTTTATAGTCTGTCAAATAATAGCATTTAACTACTAGATTATATCATATACTTCATTTTGTGTCAAACTTTTGAAATGCCTATATTTCAAGCAAAATAATCATTCTATTTTATATTCTTTTTCTAATTTTTCATTAAAATATAATTTACTTACTAAGTTTAACTCTTGCAAGTTTTCATCTGAGATTTGAAAAGAAAATATTTTTTTTGCATCTGCTAACATTATGTATCTAATTGCTGTAACTGTAGAATTTGAAACTTGAATAGCACTTTTATCTACTTTGCCACATGATGCACATTTTAAGCCGTTATCTTTAATACTAAAATAATTTAAATTTTCTTCTTGGCTGCAAGTTACACAATGTTTAATTTGTGGTGAAAAGCCTAATAAAGTTAGTAATCTTATTTTAAATACTGAAAGTATAAAATCTAAATTTCTGTCTGTTTCTGAAATCATGTATAATGTATTTAAATAAAGTTGCAATATTTTGTATGTATTTTGGTTTTCATAGGTAACATCATTTATAATTTTAGATATATGTGCTGCATATTTTAGTTTGTCTAAATCTGTTCTAATTGGGTAAAACAGTTCTATTGTTTCGCAAGAGTTTATATGATATGAGCTTGCCCCTTCATAAATTAAATATTCTCCAAAACATAGAAATTGGGTGCTTGACATTAAGAGGCTTTTTGGTTTTCTAGCCCCTTTTGCGCAGCACCCAATTTTACCATTGGGAGTAAGTATTGTTACCATTTTATCAAAGTCATTCATATTACTTTCCGAAAGGATGATTCCTTTGGTTTTGATAAGTCCCATATTGCATTTCCTCTATATTTTTTAGTTTTATTTGTGGTTTAGATTTTGTTATATTTTCTACTTGCATTAATTCCATAAATGTATTTATATTGCCTGTTTGCTTAAAAGTATTCCATGCTAAATTTTTAATTTGTTTTTCCATCATGTGTGTATCAGAGCTCCTGTTCTAGAAGTATTTTAAAATAAGTATTAACCTATTTTTTCTTCTTTTCTTATGTTTTGCTTTTTTTGGTTTTTTATTCTTATTTTATATTAACACAATTTGCCAATTTTTAATCTGTAGTTTTAAATTTTTTTACAAATTGGTCATTGTTAATCCAATCTTCTTTTACTTTTACCCACAATTTTAGGTTTACTTTTTCTTCTAACTCTTTTTCTAAATCTTCTCTTGCATATGTTCCAATTTTTTTTAGCATTTGACCGTTTTTTCCTATAATAATACCTTTATGAGAATTTCTTAAACAATAAATTGTTGCTTCAATGTTAAATATTGGTTTATTCTCTCTTGTTTTTGATTTTTTCATTTTTTCTATTTCTACAAAAATTCCGTGTGGTACTTCATCTTGAAGTAGTTTTAAAGCTTTTTCTCTAATTATTTCTGATGCTATATCTCTTAAGGTTTGGTCTGTGTATTCTTCTACGCTATAATATGCTGGCCCATTTTTTAAGTTTTTTTCTATTTCATGTAATATAGCTTCTATATCTAATTTTTTTATTGCTGATGTTGGAATTATTGCTTTAAAATCATATTCATTTTTATATGTTTCAATTAAATTAAATACTTGCTCTTTTGTAACTAAGTCTGTTTTGTTTATAATTAAAATTGTTTTGCTTTTTGCTTCTTTTATTTTGTCTAAAATCATTTGGTCACCTTTTCCAATTTCACTTGAAGTTGCTTCTACTACAAATAAAATAACATCTGCATCTGGTATAGATTCCCACGCTGTATCATTCATTGTTAAACCTAATTTGGACTTTGGTTTATGTATTCCTGGTGTATCTATAAAAATAATCTGTGAATTTGGTCTATTTATAATGGCTTTAATAGCATTTCTCGTAGTTTGTGGTTTATTTACTACTACTGCTATTTTTTGCCCTGCTATATTATTTAAAATGCTTGATTTTCCTACATTTGTTCTGCCTACAATTGCTACAAAGCCAGACTTAAAATCTTCCATATGTGCTCCTTTTTTTGTTATTGTACTACCATTATTTTATATTTATTGTAGAATTTTGTAAAAAAGTTTTTACTTTTTTTCTACTAATTTTGCTTGACTTTTTAAATTCTATATTTTGGTTTTGCCTCATAATGTGTATGTAATATTTCATGTGCTAAATGTCCACCTGGTTCTCCTAAATATTCTTTATATATTTTTTGTAAAACTGGGTTTTCATGTGATTTTCTAATTTTACTTTTCTCATCTATTGTGTACATAGCATCTGCACGCTTTTTTTGAACATTTACTGTAGCCCTAATTTTAGAACTTTTTATTGGCTGGCCTCCGCCCATTATACATCCGCCAGGGCATGCCATAATTTCTACAAATTGATAATCTGCTTTTCCTTGTTTAATTTCTTCCATAATTATTTTAGCATTTCCAAGACCATTTGCAACTACTACTTTTATTTCTTCTTTTCCTATTTTTACAGTTGCCCTTTTTATTCCTTTTTGTCCTCTTACTTCTTCAAAATTAATCTTTTCCAATTCTTTTCCTGTAACTAGTTCAGATACACTTCTTAATGCAGCTTCCATAACACCACCAGTTACACCAAAAATTGCTCCTGCTCCTGTTGCTTCTCCCATTGGATCATCAAAACTGCTGTCTTCTAAGTGTGTAAAGTCAATATTTGCTTGTTTTATCATTTTAGCAAGTTCTCTTGTTGTTATAACTGCATCAACATCATATAAGCCATTTTCTTTCATTTCTTCTCTTTGTCTTTCAAACTTTTTAGCAATACATGGCATTACAGATACTACATATATTTTTTCTGGATTTATTTTATTTTTAGCTGCATAATATGTTTTTATAATTGCTCCAAACATTTCATGTGGAGATTTACAGCTAGATAAATGTGGAAGATTTTCTGGATAGTTCATTTCAATATATTTTACCCAACCCGGACTACAAGATGTAATCATTGGCAAATTATCTTTTTCTTTAAAACGTTTTACAAACTCTGTTCCTTCTTCCATAATTGTAAAGTCTGCACCTGTATTTGTATCAAATACTTTATTAAATCCTAAATTTTTTAAAGCTGTTACCATTTTTCCTGTTACATTTGTTCCTATTGGCATACCAAATTCTTCTCCAAGTGCAACTCTTACGGCTGGAGCTGTTTGAACTACTACATAAGTATTTTCATCTTTTAATTTTTCCCATACTTCGTTTATAGAATATTTTTCATGTAACGCTCCTGTTGGGCAGCTTTCTATACATTGTCCACAAAAAGTACAGTTAACATCATCTAAACTGTTATTTCCAACTGTTGATATGCAAGAAGAAAATCCTCTACCTGTAGAAGATATTGCACCTATATTTTGAACTTTTTTGCAAGTTGCTACACATCTTCTGCATAATACACATTTATTAAAATCTCTAACAATTGATGGAGATTTATCATCTACTTCATATTCGTTTTTTGTACCATCAAAGCGTACATCGGTCATATTTAGCTTTTCTGCCAAAGCTTGTAATTCACAGTTTCCATTTCTAACACAAGTTAAGCAATCTCTATGATGATTAGATAAAATTAAATCTAATATTGTTCTTCTAGCTTCTACAACTGCTGGTGAATTTGTATGTACTACCATTCCCTCTTCTACTTTTTGAATACAAGAAGTAGCAAAACCACGTCTTCCTTCTACTTCTACAATACACATCCTACAATCTCCAACTTCATTTATATCTTTTAAAAAGCAAAGTGTTGGAATATCTATATTTACTTTTCTTGCCGCTTCTAAAATAGTAGTTCCTTCTGGTACACTTACATTTTTATTATCTATTATTAAATTTACCATTTTTGGTCTCCTTTATTATTATTTTTATTTTGTTTTAGCTAGTAGCTACTCTAAAGTTTATAATTAAGTGTGAATTGCAACTATAAAACAAATCAAAAACGAGTAGTACTAGGAAGGTAAAGAAAAATTTTTGAGATTATACATTTAGTATATCGAAAAATTTTTTGCAATTAGTTTGCTTTAATTCTTTAATTTTCAAAAGAATAGTTATATTGCTAGGAACAAACATTTAAAATTGATGAGGTGTGCTTTTTGCACATCGATTCAATTTTAAATGTGAAGTGACAACGCAAGATGACTATTATTTTGAAAATTTAGCCGATGGCATGGAATGGGCAGACTGATATACACGTACCGCACTTAATACATTTTGCCTCATCTATATGATGTACCTTTCCTGGTTCACCAGTTATTGCTTCTACTGGGCAGTTTCTTTTGCACATTCCGCAGCCTTTACATTTATCTTCATGTATTTGAATTTTAGCTAGGGCTTTACATTCACCTGTTTTACATATTTTTTCATTTACATGTTCTAAATATTCTTCTCTAAAATATCTAAATGTAGAAAGCACTGGGTTTGGAGCTGATTGTCCTAATCCACAAACTGCAGTTTTTGGAATACTATTTGCTAGTTCTTCTAATTTTTCTACATCTTCTATTGTTCCATCACCTTTAGTTATTTTTTCTAGTAACTCTAACATTCTTTTTGTTCCAATTCTACATGGTGTACATTTTCCACAAGATTCATCTACAGTAAAGCTTAAATAAAATTTTGCTAAATTTACCATACATTTTGTATCATCCATTACAATAAGTCCACCTGAACCCATCATAGAGCCTATTTGTTTTAATGATTCATAATCTATTGGTGTATCTAAATGTTCTTTTGGAATACATCCTCCTGAAGGTCCGCCTGTTTGTGCTGCTTTAAAATCTCTTCCATTTGGAATTCCACCACCGATGTCGTATATAATTTCTCTTAGGGTTGTTCCCATTGGAACTTCTACTAAACCTACGTTTACTACATTTCCACCTAGTGCAAATACTTTTGTTCCTTTTGAACCTTCTGTTCCAATACTAGAATACCAGTCTGCTCCATTTAAAATAATTCTTGTAATATTTGCATATGTTTCTACATTGTTAATTAAAGTTGGTTTTCCCCATAAGCCTGAATTTGCAGGATATGGTGGCTTTACTCTTGGCTGGCCACGTTTTCCTTCTATTGATTCTAAAAGTGCTGTTTCTTCTCCACATACAAATGCTCCAGCACCTAAACGAACTTCTACATCAAAGCTAAAGTTTGTTCCAAAAATATTTTTTCCAAGAAGTCCATATTCTCTTGCTTGTTTTATTGCTACGCTAAATCTTTCTACTGCAATTGGATATTCTGCTCTTACATATATGTAACCTTGATTTGCCCCTATGGCAAATCCTGCAATTATCATAGATTCTAGTACAGAGTGTGGATCTCCCTCTAATATGCTTCTATCCATAAATGCTCCTGGATCTCCTTCGTCTGCATTACATACTACATATTTTTGTTTTCCTTCTACTTCTTTAGTTAGTCTCCACTTTTTGCCTGTAGGAAAGCCTGCTCCACCTCTACCTCTTAAGCCAGATTTTTCTACTTCTTCTATTACTTCATCTGGAGTCATTTCTAGTAAAACTTTTTCTAGTGCCTTATAACCATCAAATGCAATATATTCTTCTATTTCTTCTGGGTCAATTTTTCCACAGTTTTTAAGTGCAATTCTTTTTTGTTTTTTATAAAATGTTAGGTCATCTAATTTTTGAACTTTACTTCCATTTATATCTTTGCAAAGCAAGCGGTCTACAACTTTTCCTTCTATAATATGTGACTGAATAATTTCTTCACAGTCTTCAGGAGTTACCATTGCATAAAATGTATCTTCTGGTCTAATAATAACTATTGGACCTTTTGCGCATAAGCCAAAACAACCTGTTTGAATAACACATACATTTTCTAATTTCTTTTCTTTTATTATTTTTCTGAAATTTTCAATTATTTTAGGAGATTTTGAAGAAGTACAGCCTGTTCCATGACATACTAAAATATGTTTTTCTTTTGTTCCAACTGCACTATTTACTCTTATATCTAGTTCTTTTCTTTTTGATTCTCTTATTTTTCTTATTTTTTCTAACGTATCCAATTTATTGCTCCTTTCTATTAATAAAATTTTATAACATTGCATTTATCTATATTTTTTAAGAATTTTACTTGCTAAAATTGCTATTCTAGGCTATCTAGAACTTCATCTAATTTTTTAACAGTAGCTTTTCCATAAACCTCACCATTTACTGTAAATACTGGTGCTATTCCACAAGCACCTACACAACGTGTAGCGTCTATAGAAAATTTTCCATCTGGTGTAGTTTCTCCTTCACTAATATTTAATCTTTGTTTTAAGCGCTCCATGATTTTTTCTGAGCCTTTTACAAAGCAGGCAGTTCCTAAGCATACTGAAATTGCATATTTTCCCTTTGGCTTTAATGTAAAACGAGAATAAAAAGTAATTACACCATAAATTTCTGCCATTGGAATATCTAAAAATTCTGATATTTTACTTTGTGCAATTTTAGGAATATATCCATATTTCATTTGCACTTCATTTAAAATTGTAATTAAATTATCTTTGCTATTTGTATATTTTTCTAAAATTTCTTTTAGCTCTTTTTCTAGCTTTTTATCTACACAAGAGCAATTTTTATTTTCACTTTTTTCCATGTTTA
>CANQPV010000033.1 GCA_947625825.1 uncultured Clostridia bacterium
TACAGTATTTTCTAAAAGTGCTATTTTTAGTACTTCTTTTTTTCATGGACTTTTTCCTATATTATTTTTCAACCTTAATTACTCCTTTAACTTATAAATACGATTTGTAGTATAACTCACTTTTTTAGTTACTTTAAATTATTTTATATAACTTCTCCTTTTAAATACCACATATGCTCCGATACAATTTTTAGATTTGCCATTTTTCCAATTAAGTCTTCTTGAGCTTCTAAAACTACTACTTTATTTGAATCTGTTCTACCTGTTAACATTTGCTCATTTGTTTTGCTTTTGCCTTCTATTAAAACAGTTTGAGTAGTACCTACATATTCTTTATTTTTTACTGCAATTTGGCTTTCTACTAATTCTTTTAATCTATTAAAACGCTCATGTTTTATTTCTTCTGGAATTTGATTTTCCATTTTATCTCCTGGAGTGCCAACTCTTCTAGAATATATAAACATATATACTTGTTCAAAATTTACTTTTTTTACAACATCTAAAGTATCTGCAAAATCTTCCTCTGTTTCTCCTGGAAAGCCAACTATAATATCAGTACTAAATGTAACATTTGGAATAGTATTTCTCATTTTTTCTACCAAATTTAAATACTGCTCTTTTGTGTATTTTCTATTCATTACTTTTAATACATTTGTACTTCCAGATTGAAGAGGTAAATGTATTAATTTGCATACTTTATTACAATCTCGTATTGCTTCTATTACATCATCTGTAAAATCTTTTGGATGTGGAGATATAAAGCGTATTCTTTCTATTCCATCTATTTTATTTATTGCTCTAAGAAGTGTAGCAAAAGAATTTACTCCCTCATATTCTTCAAAGGTTTTATTTTTTTCTCTTTCTACTCTTAAATATGAATTTACATTTTGTCCAAGTAAAGTTATTTCTTTATATCCATCTTTTGCTAGGCATTTTATTTCTCCTAAAATGTCTTTTGGAAGCCTACTTCTTTCTCTTCCTCTTACATAAGGTACAATGCAGTAACTGCAAAAATTGTTACAGCCATTCATAATAGTTACAGAAGCTTTAATATTATCATCTCTTTTTATAGGTAAGCCTTCTATAACTTCTCCATCTATATCTAAAATATCTTCTATTCTTTTTCTATTACTTAAAATTTCTAATAAGTCTGTTGGAAATTTGTGAAGTGTGTGTGTTCCAAATACAATATCAAAAAAAGGATAACTTTCTTTTAATTTTTCTACAATGTGTTTTTCTTGCATCATACAGCCACCAATTGCAATAATAGTGCCTTTTTCTTCTTTATATTTTTTAACTTCTCCAAGCTTACCAAATAGCCTATCTTCTGCATTTTCTCTAACACAACATGTATTAAATACAATTAAGTCACTTTCTGCTAAATTTTCTGTTTTAGTGTAGTGCATTTTTTCTATTATGCCACTTAGCTTTTCTGAATCATTTTCATTTTGCTGGCAACCCATTGTTAAAATGCTATATTTTAAATTTTTGCCTTCGTTTATTTTGGCAACTTTTTCTATATCTTCTAATTGCGATGTTATCACTGTTATTCCTCCAACTTATTTTAAAACTTTAAATATTTTATACTAATTTGTCATTTTTTGCAATAGTTTAACTATGGCTTTAGGACATAAAAAAATTGCTTTTAACTTTTCACTTGACGGCATAAAAAAAATTAGTGTAAAATGCTACACTAATTTTTTTGAATTTTATCGAATTCCATATTTTTTCTTAAATTTATCTGCTCTACCACCTGTTGTTTCTCTTTTTAAGTTTCCTGTCCAGAATGGATGACATTTTGAACAAACATCAACTTTTATATCTGCTTTTGTAGAATTTGTTTTCATAACATTTCCACAAGCACATGTAATTGTGGCTTCGCCATAGTTTGGATGTATTCCTTCTTTCATTTTGTATTCACCTCTTCTTTATTTATTCATAAACACTGTTATTTATTTTAACATAGTTTTATTTTAATTTCAAGTATTTTAGTTTTTAAATTACAATTATTTAATATTTTACTTGTTTTTAATTTATTTATTATTTTGTTCATCAAGTTTTTGTTGTACATATTGTGCTGAAGCACTTACTTCTTCTTTCATTGAAGCTTTATGTACAAGTTTATTAATTACATTAAATAAACAAGCTATAATTAAAACAAGCAATAATACTTTTTTCCAAATTTTTGCTATCATTTGCTTATCTCCTTATTTTTTTACTATAATTCTATTATACTATATTTTTTTTAAAAGTCAATGTTTTACTTGATGATAAAATAATTTTCCTTTTTTTTACATTTTTGAAATAAATCTTCTCAATATTTTTAATTTTTTTGAAAATAATAATTATAGACAATAAAAAATAAAATTGGAGGTTTTCTATGAAAAGTAAATGGATTTTTATTTTAATAGGAATAATTATTATAGCTGCTGCTTTATTTTTTATTTTCTTCCAAAGAAATAATAATAACAATTCTCCTACAACTTCTGGCGCAGAAAGAATTTCTACTGAAACTGAAAATACTCAAAATTCAAAAAAATTAGTTGAAACTGAAATTTCTAAATTTTCTACTAAAATTATTGTAGAAGATGATAAACGTGACAACAACTTAGAGCTTAGTGCGTCTAAGCTAAATGGTGTTGTTGTAAAAGATGGCGAGGAATTTTCTTTTAATGATACCGTAGGTAACCCTACACCGGACGAAGGCTATGAAAAAGCTGGAATTTTTATTGGTGGTAAAAAGTCTAAAGGTTACGGCGGTGGAAATTGTCAAATTAGTACAACCTTATATGATGCCGTTTTAAAGGTAGATGGATTAAAGGTAACAGAAAGGCATGAGCATGGTAAAGAAGTTGGCTATGTAGAAAAAGGAAAAGATGCAACAGTTGTTTATGATGAACTAGATTTAAAATTTGAAAATAATACAGGCTATGATATAAAAATATATTCTAATGTTACTGAAGAAAAAGTTAATGTAAAACTTGTAAAACTTTCTTATGAAAACTAATTTTATTATTCAAACTGTCATAAAAATACCTTTTCAAAATATAATTTACTAATTTATATTTTGGGAGGTATTTATGTTTGTTAAAAACAAAATACATTTAAAAATAGTTTGTTTTTTATTAGCTTTTTTATGCATTTTTTGTAGTATTTCTTACGCTTCAGATAGTGTTTATGTTTGGTCTTCTGAAAGCGAGCCTTTAAATAATACTACTTCTACTACAAGTGCTAATATAGTTTCTAATGATTCTGCAAATGAAGTTTCTTCAAATAGTAATCCTAACAATACAGTTACAACTTCTGCTAATATTACAGATTTAAATTTGCAATGTGGTGGTGCAATATTAATAGAAATGAACTCTGGCAATGTTTTATATGACCATAATATGCACGAGCAACTAAGGCCTGCAAGTGTTACAAAAGTAATGACTCTTTTATTAATTATGGAAGCCATAGATTCTGGAAGGTTATCATATACAGATAAAATTCCTTGCTCTGAAAATGCTAGTAATATGGGTGGTTCACAAATTTGGTTAGATGTAAGAGAAGAATTAACTGTAGATGAAATGTTAAAAGCAATTTGCGTTGTTTCTGCAAATGATTGCACTATGGCAATGGCCGAGTATTTAGCAGGTTCTGAAGAGGGTTTTGTTAAGCAAATGAATGAAAAAGCAAAAGAGCTTGGCATGAATGATACTACATTTAAAAATTGTCATGGAATTGATGCAGATGGGCATGTAACATCTGCCTATGATATTGCTTTAATGTCTAGAGAGCTTTTAACTAAGCATCCAGATATTACTAAATATACTACTATTTGGATGGATTCTTTAAGAGATGGTAAATCAGAGTTAGTAAATACAAATAAATTAATTAGAAATTATAAAGGTGCAACTGGTTTAAAAACAGGTTCAACCTCTGTTGCACTATTCAACTTATCTGCAAGTGCTACTCGTGATGATTTAAGCTTAATTGCAGTTGTTATGAAAGCTCCATCAAGCGCAGTTCGTTTTTCTGAGGCACAAAAGTTATTAGATTATGGTTTTAGCAATTATGAGTATAAAAAGCTTGCAAGTAAAGGTGACTTCGTAAGAGAAATTGCTGTTAACAAAGGAGTAGAATCAAAAGTTAACACTATTTTAGAAACAGATAGCGGAATTTTAATTACAAAAGGTCAAGATAAGAATATAGAGCAAGTAATAGATATACCAGAAATTGTTTCTAGCCCTATTGTTCAAAATCAAATTTTAGGTAGTATTACTTATAATTTAAATGGAGAAGAAATTGGAAAAGTTAACA
Organism: uncultured Clostridia bacterium; assembly: GCA_947625825.1. Lineage (GTDB taxonomy): Bacteria > Bacillota > Clostridia > TANB77 > CAG-508 > CAG-273. The sequence continues at coordinate 4,303 of CANQPV010000033.1, forward strand.
TTGTTGCAGAAAAATCTATTGATAAAATTGGTGCATTTTCTATGATTGAATATGTTTACACTAAATGGTTTTCACTTTTTAGAATTTAAATAGATAAAAATCTAAAATTAAATGAGCCAAAAAAGTATTTAACTTTTTTGGTTCATTTCAAATATAAAAAATGTTTTTATTTTTCTTATTCATCATAATCTGTGTTATCTTCATCTTCTACTTCGTCGTACTCATAATCATAATCCGTTTCTCTTGGGATTTTGTTTCTTTTAGGTTTTGTTTTTGCAATTATGTTATTAGTAGCATTTTCTGTAACGTTTTCTAAAGTTTCTTTAAATTCTTTTCTTGCCCTTTCCTTGCTTTTTATTTCCTCTTTCTTCTCTTCTTTTTTATTTTGCATTGTTTTGTTTAAATAACTATTCATTTTTTCTATTAGGTCTGGCACATAGTCTAATAGTTTATCAATGCAAGATGGGTGTTCTACTGGAAGCAATTTTACATTATTTTGCTGTACTACTAAAAATGCAACTGGAGAAATAGATACGCCTGCCCCACTTCCTCCGCCAAATGGCAGGCGATACTGAATTTCCTCTTCTTTGTCTTTTCTACTATATTCATCAATTGTTTCTCCCTTAAATTCGCTACCACCTGCTGCAAAACCGAAACCTACTTTTGAAATTGGTATAATAACAATATTATTGCTTGTTTCAATAGGCTCTCCTATAATAGTATTTACATCTACCATGTCTTCAATGCTATTCATGGCTGTAAGCATAAGGTTTTCTATTGGATGCTGTTCGTTCATTTTTATCACTTTTTCCTTTCTTTATTAAAATATATATTACATTTATAATATGTACAATTTTTAGTTCAATTATACAATTTAATTTAATTTTATATAAATTTTGGTTATTATATATTGGCTGTATGTCATATTTATAGTTTTCTTTAGTCCATTTTTTAGTTAAATTTGAAAGAATTATACCTATACTAGATGATAAAAATGCTATTAAAAATGCTGTTATTATTGGACTTTGTAAGCCAATTATTGCGCTTAATTTAAATTTAGAAATTTTGATGTTTAATTTTTCTAATAACTTAATATCTTTTAGTTTAAGGTCTCCTTCTAATTTTTTAATATCAATTTTTGGTATTTTAGAAATTAATTTATTTACTTTTTTACTGTTTAAAGAAAGCCATAACCATTTTATATTATTAAATAAATTAAGCGAAATTTTTATAATATAATTTGCTTTTTTGTCTTTTTCCATATTGCTTAGATTTAAATCTTTTATTTCTATTTTTAATGTAGAAATTAATATTAGAAATAGTAAACTGGCTAAAAAAGCTATAATTCCAAGTAAAATAAAAACTAATATCATTATAACCTCCTTTAATATTTGAAAGTTATTTGATATTAGTTTTTCCATTTTTAGAAATTTTAAACAATTTGTATTGTTTTAATGGTTTAAAAGTATATATTATTATGCTCTTTTTGCTTTTTCTACTGTAATATCTCCAAATAATTCTTGCTGCTGTGTTATTACTTTGTTTCTTCTAGATAATTCTAGTAGACCTGTAAAAGCTGTAACTACTTCTTGATTGTTGCATTTTTTTAGTGAGAATAGTTTATTAAAAATAAATTTCTTTTTGCGAATTAATTCTTTAAACATTACTTTTACTTTGCTTTCTACTGTGTATGTATCTGTAATTGCTATTTGCTTAATATTTTCTGCATTTTGATTTATTTTTTGTGAATTTCTTTCTATTAATTCTTTATAATTTTGTGCTATTTGTTCTTTAGTATAAACTTGTTCTAACTTTTGTTTTGGTAGTTCTATTATTTCTGAATTTTTAAATATTCTTTTTTCGTTTTTTAACATAGATTCTTTTAATTTTTGTGTTATTTCTTTATATTTTTTATATTCTATAATTCTTTGTAATAGTTCTTCTTCTGTAAGTTCTTTTTCATCTTCTACTACATTTGGAAGCAATGTTTTTGATTTTAAATAAAGAAGTGTTGATGCCATTACTAAAAACTCACTAGCAATTTCTAAATTTAGTTCTTCCATTTCATTTAAATAGTTAATATATTGATCTGCAATATCACTAATTTTAATATCACAAATATCCATTTTATTTATATCTATTAAATGACATAGTAAATCTAATGGTCCTTCAAAATTATCTATTTTAACTTTATATTTGCTAGTTTCTAATGTTAGTAAGTTTGGCATTGTTATTTATTTCCTCCGTTTGTTTTTCGTCTTGTTTTAAGTTTTGCTTCATCTTAATTCTTCTTTGCTTTTTGGTCTGGTTTGTAATTTTGCTTTTTTGTTTTAATTTCATTTTGTTTTTTACTTCTTTGTTAATTTTCTATTTCTTCAAATGCTAATTTTATATTTTCTGGTTTATAGCCTTTTTTGTATAAAAAGTTCTCTATTTCTTCTTTTTCCATTTGCATACTTTTTTTTATTATTATTTTTTTAGCACATGATAATTCATATTGCTCTAAAATATCTTTATTTGTATCAAAGTATTCTTCTATTATATTAATACTAATACCTTTTTCATATAATTTAAGATATATTTCTTTAATAGAAAGAGTTTTTATTGCCATAAATTCATTTACTGCTCTTTGAATATAACTAGAATCATTTATATAGCCATTTTCTTTAAAATTTTGTATAATATCTTCTAATAAATTTTCATCTACTTCTTGGCAAAACTTTTTTCTTATTTCTTGCTCTGTTCTTTTTTTATATAAAACATATTTTAAAACTTTAGTTTTGGCTTTGTCAAATTCTTCTATGTTTTTATATTCTTTTATATTATTTTGTTTTGTTTTTATAGCATTAATATTTGAGCTTTCATTATTATATTTTACATTAGGATGTTTTTCTAGAAAATCTTCAAAGCTTTTCATAAATTAAGTTTTGTTCTCCTTATTATTATGTTTTATTTTTATTATTCTTCAAATTCTTCTGGCTCTGTTTCTTGCTCAGTATTAGATTCATCTTCTCCTAAACTTTTTTCAAATGCTGCAGCATAGTTTTCTCTAATTTTCTTTTCTATTTCTTCTGCTACTTTAGGATTTTGTACTAAATAATCTTTTGCATTTTCTCTACCTTGGCCAATTCTTTCGCCATTATAACTAAACCAAGAGCCACTTTTTTCAATAATATCTAGGTTAACTGCTATATCTAATATATTGCCTTCTTTTGATACACCTTTACCATATATAATATCAAATTCTGCTTCTCTAAATGGTGGAGCAACTTTGTTTTTAACTACTTTTACTCTTGTACGGTTTCCTATAACTTCTCCATCTTGTTTTATGCTTTCAACTCTTCTAATGTCTAATCTAACAGAAGCATAGAATTTTAGTGCTCTACCACCTGGAGTTGTTTCTGGGTTTCCAAACATAATACCAACTTTTTCTCTTAATTGGTTAATAAATACTATAACACATTTTGATTTGTTAATTACACCTGCTAATTTTCTTAATGCTTGAGACATTAATCTTGCTTGTAAGCCAACATGGCTATCTCCCATGTCTCCATCTATTTCTGCCTTTGGTGTTAAAGCTGCTACTGAGTCTACAACAATTATATCTAAAGCTCCGCTTCTAACTAAAGCCTCTGCTATTTCTAATGCTTGCTCTCCTGTATCTGGCTGAGATACAATTAAGTTATCTATATCTACACCTAAGTGTTTTGCATATACTGGATCTAATGCGTGTTCTGCATCTATAAAAGCTGCTTCTCCACCTGATTTTTGGGCTTCTGCTATCATGTGAAGTGCTATTGTAGTTTTTCCAGAAGATTCTGGCCCAAATACTTCTATAATTCTTCCTCTAGGAATACCACCTATTCCTAATGCAATATCTAAACTTAAAGCTCCTGTTGGAATTGCTTCTACATTCATTGCTGTAAAATCTCCTAATTTCATAACAGAACCTTTACCGAATTGTTTTTCAATTTGTCCAAGTGCTGCTTCTAGTGCTTTCATTTTTTCTGAATTTTCATTACTCATTAATTTTTCCTCCTAATTGTTTTGTTTATAGAATATTTTATATTATTTTTTAGATAATTTTTATATTTATCTAAACGCATGTTTGTATTTATTATATCTTATTTAAAAATATTGTCAAGACTTTTTTTAAATTTTTTAATATTCCCATTACTTTATATATAAATTAGAGCTTAAATAGTACTATTTAAGCGAGTTAGCTAGTAAGCTTATTCCCTGTACCAATTAGAAAAATTATAAAACAAACTATAGTTATTCGGTGTAACTTCTCCTCTAAAATCATTACTATAAACTACTATATCTTGATTTCTATATAGCCCTATATATGGTACTTCTTCTTTATATATTTCAATTATTTTTTCATATTTTTCTTTTTGAAGATTAATGTCTGTAATGCTATTTAATTCTTTTAGCATGTACGTTATATCTTCATTATTATAATTTGCTAAATTGTTTTCTCCAAAAAAGCCAGTTAAGTCTGGTGAAAGTGATGTATATACACCAGTTAAAAGTATTTCATACTTATGATTTTTTAAATAATTTTGATATTTAGTTTCTGAAACCTTTTCTATATAAATTTTTATTCCTATAGCTTCTAGCTCTTTTTTTATTTCTTCTGCTACCTTTATTCTTTTTTCATCATTTTTATTAACAGATAAAGTAATGTTGATTGTTCTTGTTACGCCATTTATTTCTTTTTGCCAAATTCCATATTCATACTTCCAACCTTTATTTTCTAATAGTTTTTTAGCCTCTTCAGAATTTGATACATTAGAAATAGTTATATCTTTTAATAAATAACTATTTTGCTCTAGTGGAAAATAGCTACTATATGCTTTATTTTCCAAAATAGAGCTTACAATTTTTTCCTGGTCTATTAATAAACTAATAGCTTTTCTTACTTCTTCATATTTAAGTACAGTATCTTCACAATTTAAGGCTAAATAATCATACTCTCTGTTTTGATATCTGCTTTCTCCATAGCCCATTGTTCCAATATATTCTTCTACATTTGAATTTGTAGTGTGCAAAAAATCTATACTACCTAGCTTAAACGCATTATACACTTCTCCCATAGTTCTATATAAATTAACTGTAATTCTTTTTATATTAGGGTTTTCTTTTTCTATTTCATGCCAGTTATCATTTTTAGTAAGTTCTATTTTCTTTTCCCCGATATTACTAACTTTATATTTTCCAGTTCCAATAATGTCTTGTTTGCTATTTAAAACTATTGGAAAAATTAAGTTATATTCAAAAAATGGAATTTCTTTGTTTAGGTTTATACGAATAGTAGTATTATCAACAATTTCTATAGATTTAATATCTTTTACATTTTCATAATAAACACAATTTTTATTTTTTTGAATTGTTTGAATTGAGTTTTTTACATTATTAGAAGTAAAATTTTCTCCATTAGACCATTTTACATTATCTTTTAATTTAATAACATAGCTTTTATTTTCAACTTTTGACCATTCTTTTGCTAGACATCCTTCTAAGTTATAGTCTTGTGAAATAGTTACTAATGGTTCAAATATTAAACTATCTATGTAAAGAATTTCTCTATTATTAGTAGTATATGGATTAATAGAATCAAAATCTGATATGCCAAGCCTAATACTAGTAACCATATTTACTGTTTGATAGCTAATGTTTAAATCTTGCTCATTTTCTTTTGAGGTTTTATTTAATGCAAAGTAAATAGCCACTGAAATAATAAAAAGTATTAATATAGTTATTATTATTTTAGGTATTATATTTTTCATTATTACTCATTCCTTATTTTCTTATATTTGATATCATATAATATATTGTAACTTTTTGCAATTATCCATACATAATTTCACAAAAAAAGCACAAAAATAGTAATTCCCCTATTTTTGTGCCCCATATATTAAATAATATTAGAAATCAGTTTATTTTCTGCTTTCTACAATTAACTTAATTCCTGTTCTGTCTTCTCCTTCAACCTCTACTTCTGCAAAGGCTGGGATACATACTAAGTCTACACCAGAAGGTGCTACGAACCCTCTTGCTATTGCAATAGCTTTTACTGCTTGGTTTAGTGCTCCTGCTCCGATTGCTTGCATTTCTGCTTTACTTGATTCCTTTACCAAACCAGCAATTGCTCCTGCTACTGAATTTGGATTTGACTTTGATGAGATTTTTAAAACTTCCATTTTTGCCTCCTATAATTTTAAATTTTTTTGTTTCGCGAACAATTATAGTTATAATATATATTTTAAAATTTGTCTAGTATTTTTTGGAAAAAAGTGGAAATTTTTATCGTTTATTTTTTACAATATATGTCAATTATCTAATATAAAGCCTTTCAATTTTCTCTGCTTTACAATTTTCGTCATTTAAATCAAAAATACAACCATTAAATATGCACTCTCCATCTGCTAGTTTATATCTTTCTGGAAGTGATGTTAAAAATCTTTTAATTGAAGCTTCTACTTCCATTCCTATAACAGATTTTTTAGGTCCAGTCATTCCTAAGTCTGTAATATAGCCCATTCCTTTATCTGTAATTTCTTCATCTGCAGTTTGCACATGTGTATGTGTACCTACTAATATGTTTACTTTTCCATCTAGAAAATATTTCATAGCTATTTTTTCTGCTGTTGCCTCTGCGTGAAAATCTACTATAATAATATCTGCATTCATTTTAGATATAATTTCATCTGCTACTGTAAATGGATTTTCAGAAAGAACAGACATATCTGTTCTACCAATTAAATTAATAACAGCTACTTTTTTATTATTACATTCAAAAATGTTAAAACCTTTTCCTTGAACACCTTTAGAATAATTAGCTGGCCTTATTAACTTTGGATGATTTATGAAAGTAAAAATATCTTTTTTTGCCCATGTATGATTTCCCATTGTAAAGCAATCTATTGGAAGTTTTATTAATTCATTCCACGATTTTAAGCTTACGCCCATTCCATCTGACACATTTTCTGCATTTACTACTATAAAATCTATTTTCATTTCTTCCTTTAATTTTGGAAGTACTTGTTTTAGCTTAGCTAAGCCATTTTCTCCTACAATATCTCCTACTGTTAATATTTTCATTTTAATTTCCTCATTTAATATGTAAAAACATACTCTTTCCTTAAGTTTACTTTTATAATACTATAAAATGTGGTATTGGTCAATTATAAATTATTTTCTTTTTTCAATTCCTAATTGTTCTTTTAGTGCACTTTGTAAAACTCTTGAAAAATTAACTTTATTTTTTTCAGCTAAATCATTTATCCATTTTGGAATTGTAAGAGTTTTCTTTACTGCAATAGTTTGTATTGCATCTCTAAATAAAGGCATATTTACCTCTATTAAAATTGCTCTTTCATTTTCTTTTAGTGGAATCTGATTTAAATTTGTTGGATTTGGAAGTTCTTTGTCTTCTTCATTACAGGCTATATAAAGGCCTAAAGCATCTTTTGCCATATATAAAGCTTCTTCATCATTATCACCACAAGTATTGCAACCTGGAAAATCAGGAAAAGAAACAGAAATTCCATCATTCTCATAATTAAAAATTGCAGGATAAATATAATAATCTTTTTTCATAATATTAATCTCCATTATTTTAATTTTATTTGAGCCTGTTTAGCTATTGCTCTTATTGTTCCTATTGGAATATTCTTTTTTGGATGTGGTACTATTACAATTCCTTTTTTGAATTGATGTTTAAAAGCATGATGACTTCCTGTTGCTTTTCTACATTCATACCATCCATCTTCAATAAGAGCTTTAATTATTTCTCTAGAAGAATATTGATTCATTTATAGTGCTCCTTACATTATATATTATAGTACGTATTATAATATGTGTCAATTGTTTTTTGATAATTAAAGATAAAAACTTATTTGATAAAAATACTTTGATAAAATTTGCATTGATTATTAACTTTTAAAAATTATAGCATGACTTGTTTTATATTTCAAGAAAAATCGTATGACAAATTTCGACAATTACTTGCGCATTATATTCCTATATGTAAAAAATCAGCACCTTCTCTATTTGAGAAAGTGCTGTGTCCATTTTTGGCAATGGACTGGTTACCATTTAATGTACGTCTGGTCAAAAAGAATTTCAACCTTATAGCCAAGAGATTCAAGGTATGATTTCGTCCTATCAGAAATATGCTTTTCAACAATAGCAAGTGTCATACCTTCTTCAATAGCCGAATTGATTTTTTCTTCGCATTTTTTTGTTTCCTCCCGAAAGCGTTTGGAGTAATTAATTGACTCACTTTTTTCCCGTGCTTCTTTAGCTGTAATCATCATCATATGATAACCTCCTAAAAGTCTCGCTATGCGAGTTATTAAAATCATTATAGCATATTTACATAAAAAAAGCAACTTACGCATAATATTTGTAATTTTCAATATATTGTGTTATAATACACCTATCTTTCGTTGGTACAGCGAATATAATAATTGTACAATTTTAAAATTGCAACAATAATTTTTGTTGTAATAAAAATTTCATAGGAGGGATATCATGACAGACAACTGTGGTAGCAATGAGAAAAACTGCATCAAAAGCAAAATTCAAGCATCTGGCATATACGCGGAAGTTTGACACTTTTATGAAACAAAATTTGATGTAAGCATTAAAAATGCTTAATTTTTTTGTCAATTTTTTCAT
>CANQPV010000034.1 GCA_947625825.1 uncultured Clostridia bacterium
TTAAAGAAAAATTTGAAAGTTTTGGCTTTAATGTAATTGAAGTAGATGGGCACAATATAGAAAATTTAATATATGCTTTTAATAGTGCAAAACAAAAAAAAGGAGTTCCAAGTGTTATTATAGCAAATACAATAAAAGGAAAAGGTGTATCATTTATGGAAAATGAGGCATCATGGCATGGAAAGGCACCAAATGAAGAACAATACAAACAAGCAATTAGTGAATTAAAACTAAAGCATTTTTCTAACTAAATTTTATAAAATACAATTTTTACAAAACTAGAAAGGAAAATTTAAAAATGAATATTGAAAATAAAATAGCTACAAGGCAAAGCTATGGCGAAGCTCTAGCAGAATTAGGAGAAAAAAATGAAAATGTTGTTGTACTAGATGCAGACTTATCTAGTGCAACTAAAACAAATATTTTTGCAAAGAAATTTCCAAATAGATTTATAAATGTTGGAATAGCAGAACAAAACATGATGGGAATAGCAGCAGGACTTTCTACTTATGGAAAAATTCCTTATGTAAGTACATTTGCAGTTTTTGCAGCAGGTAGAGCTTATGACCAGATCAGAACTAGCATTTGTTACCCAAACTTAAATGTAAAAATATGTGCAACTCATGCTGGAGTTACAGTAGGAGAAGATGGCGCAACACACCAAATGTTAGAAGATTTAAGCTTAATGCGAACACTTCCTAACATGACAGTAATTAGTCCATCTGACGATACTCAAACAAAATGGGTTATAAAAGAAATATCAAAAATAAAAGCACCAGTATATGTTAGATTAGCAAGACCTGCTACCCCAGTTATATATGAAGAAAATCAAAAGTTTGAAATTGGAAAAGGTATTCAGCACGGAGATGGAACAGATGCTACTATTTTTGCTACTGGTGTAACAGTATCAGAAGCGCTAAAAGCGCAAGAAGAATTACAAAAGCAAAATATAAATGTCCGTGTAGTTGATATTTTTTCAATAAAGCCAATAGATAAAGATCTTATTATAAAATGTGCAAAAGAAACTAAAAAAATAATTACTGTAGAAGATCATAGCATAATTGGCGGTTTAGGAAGTGCTGTATGCGAAGTCTTATCAGAACAATATCCTATAAAAGTAGAAAGAATGGGAATAAAAGATACATTTGGAAAATCAGGCAAAGCAGATGAACTATTAAAATATTTTAAAATAGATAGTAATGCTATTGTAGAAAGAGTATTACAATAAAATTAAGCAGATATTGCAAAAGTTATCATGTAAAAGATAATTAATTGTAAATTTTTTGTGAATTTTAAAAAAGTAAGAAATAGAGAGAAAAAGCAGAAAAATCAGCATTTAAAAGCTAATTTATTCTGTTTTTTCTTTTAAAAACTATTGCAAAGAATGTTATTTATTGTTATGATTAAAGAGTAAGAATGAAAAAATGTAAAAACATGTTAAATTTTAGCAATAAATCTCATAAAAAAACTATATAGGAGTTATTAAAAAAATGATAGAATTTAGAAATGTCAGCAAAACGTACAGCACTGGCACAGAAGCAGTACATAATGCAAATTTTGTAATAGATAAAGGTGAATTTGCTTTCTTAGTAGGAAGTTCAGGCTCAGGAAAATCAACATTAATTAAGCTTATTTTAAAAGAAGAAGAGCCAACAGAAGGAAATATTATTATAAATGGAAAAGATACTACTTTTTTAAAGCCAAAAAGAGTACCATTTTTAAGAAGAAGTATGGGGGTAGTATTTCAAGACTTTAGGCTTTTACCAGATAGAACAGTATATGATAATGTAGCTTATGCAATGTATATTGTAAGATCTACGCCAAGACATATTAGAAGACAAGTACCAATGGTTTTATCTTTGGTAGGGTTAAGCAATAAAGCAAAAATGTATCCAAATGAACTTTCTGGTGGAGAGCAACAAAGAGTTGCACTTGCTAGAGCTTTAGTAAACAATCCATCTATGCTAATTGCAGACGAACCTACACGGAAATCTAGATCCAGACACTGCATGGGAAATTATGACACTTTTAAATGATATAAATAATAGAGGAACAACAGTAGTAGTAGCAACACACGCAAAAGATATTGTAGATAGAATGAAAAAAAGAGTAATTCAAATTGAAGAAGGCAATATCATAAGAGATGATAAAAAAGGTGGGTATAACAGTGAGATATAGTATTTTTGGGTATTTAATTGGAGAAGGTTTTAGGAATGTATTTAAAAATAAAAAATCTACAATAGCATCTTTAATTATTATGTGTGCAACAATGTTTATATTTGGTATATTTTATATAGTTGGCCAAAATGTAAATCATATTACCAAAACTATTGAGCAACAACAAGGAATGAGAGTTTTTATTTATGATGAAGCAACAGAAGAACAAACTACAGAACTTGGAAATAAAATAAGAAGTTTAGACTATGTAAATACAGTTACATATAAAACAAAAGAAGATGGTCTAGAAGAAGTTAAAAAAATGTTTAAAGATAGAAAAGAACTAATTGGAATGTATGAAGAAGACAACCCTTTTAGAGCATCTTATGTAGTAACATTAACAGATTTAACACAAGTAGACCAAGTGCAAAATCAAATAGCAGATTCAGAAATTGTTGCAAAAATTGTTGTTAAGTCAGATATGATAGAAGCATTATTAAAAATAGCAGATGGTGTAAAAGTTATTACTATTGTTATTTTAGTAATTTTAGTTTTAATTTCAATATTTATTATTACAAATACTATAAAATTAACAGTACATGCAAGAAGAAAAGAAATATCTATTATGAAATATGTTGGTGCAACAAATGGTTTTATTAGATGGCCATTTATGGTAGAGGGTATGCTAATAGGTGTAATTGCTGTATTAATATGTACATTAATTTTTGGTATTGGCTATGAATATGTAGCACATGGAATAGAAGAATCATTAGCAAGAGGAAAAATATATACTTCATTATTAAGCACAAATGAAATTTTGGGAACTTTAGTTATTATTTACTTAGCGTTAGGAATTGGAATTGGTGCAATAGGTAGTGCTATTTCAATGAGAAAATACTTAGAAGTATGATACACAAAATCATTATTAAATGAAAAAGAAAAAAGGAGAAATTTGCTTATGAAAAGGAAAATAATATGTACTATACTTGCAATATTACTGTTATTAGCCTCACTTACACCGGTTATAGGTGCAGCTAGTTATCAAGACCAAAAAGATAATGTAGAGGGCAAACTAGATGATGCAGAAGAAGAAAAAGATAAAGTAACTAGCCAAAAAAAAGATACATTAGCAGAAATTGAAGAACTAGATGAGTCAATTATGAAATATCAAAGAGAAATAAGCGACTTACAAGATGAAATTACTAAAACAGAAAACAATATAAAAATTAAAACTAAAGAAATAGAAGAATTGCAACAAGAACTTGAAGAAAAACAAGAGCTATTAAAAGATAGATTAGTTGCTATTTACGAGGAAGGTCAAATTACATTTTTAGATGTATTATTATCTTCAGATAGTATTTGGGATTACTTTGCTATGGAAGTAAGAATGCAAGAAATGGCAGAAGCAGATAACAAAGAAATGGACGAAATAGAAGAGCAAAGAAAACAAGTAGAAAAAGCTAAAAGTGATTTAGAAAAAAGTAAAACTAAGTTAAATTCAAACAAAAAAGACCTAGAATCAAAACAGGGCAGTTTAAAAATAGCAAAAGTTTCAAAACAAGCAAAAGTAGATACACTAAGCGCAGAAGAAAAGAAATTACAAAAACAAATAGATGAGTACAATGCAGAAATTGATAGGTTAGAAAAATTAATTAGAGAACAAGCAAACAAGGCATCAGATGTTTATAGTGGAAGCTTTTCTGGAACTCTTGGATGGCCACTTTCAAGCAATTCATCAGGCTATAATATAATAACATCAACATTTGGTCCTAGAAGATCACCTGTAGCAGGTGCAAGTAGCAATCACAGAGGAATAGATATTGCAGTTGGAATAGGTACACCAGTATATGCTTCAGCAGATGGCTATGTTCTTCAAGCTACAAGTTCAAGTGCTAGAGGAAAATTCATACTAATTAAGCATGCAAGTGACTTATATACAAGATATCAACATTTAAATAGTTACTCAGTATCTACAGGACAATATGTAAAAAGAGGTTCTATAATAGGCTATAGTGGAAATACTGGAATTGGCTCAGGTGCACACTTACACTTTGAAATTTTAACAACACCATATTATATGACAGAAATAAATCCACTTACATGTAGCTTACTAAGTAAACCAAATTTAATTTTTCATTAAAAGAAAGGAGGAGAATGCAAAGTATGGTACGTAAAAAAGTCTTATGTGTTCTCCTTGCTATTATTTTATTATTAAGTATTTCTATAGCATCATTTGCAAGTAACAATAACATAGAAAATAATACACAAAATAATAATATAGATATAGTAAATACAAATAATATAATAGATACAAATGATATAAATGAATTAACAGATCAAAAAAATGAAACACAAGAAAAAATAGAAGATATAAATTCAAAAATAGAATATGTACAAACTGAAATGTCAAAAGCAGTTTTAGAAATACAAGAACTTGATGATAAAATAAAAAAATATGAGCAAGAAAACATAGAATTAAAGCAAAGACTTGAAAATTTAGAAACATCTATTACAGAAACAACAAAACAATTAGAAATAACTACAGATGAATATAATAAAAAATATAAATTATTAAAAGATAGGTTAGTTACTTTATATGAAGAAGGAGACACTGCCTACTTAGAGGTTTTATTATCGGCTAAAAGTTTATCAGAATTTTTAGGTATGTATTATGCAATGGTTGAAATAGCAGAATATGATAATGCTTTAATAGATGAAGTAGACCAAAAAAGAAAAACTATAGAAACATCTAAACAAAAACTAGAAAACGAAACAACAGAAGTTGAACTTTTAAAAGTACAGGCAGAACGTTCAGAAACTATTTTAAAAAATACAAAAATTTTACAAGAAGGAAATATAGAAAAGCTATCTAAACAAGAAAAAGAACTTAATGATGAAATACAAAAATATAAAAACGATATAGCATTAATAGAATCCAAAATTCAAGAACTCAATGGTTATACTGGTGATATTAATATTCAATATACAGGTGGAATAATGATTTGGCCAGTTGCAGTTACTGGTTCAAGAATAACATCATATTATGGAACAAGAGAACATCCAATTGAAGGAATTATTAAACTTCATCAGGGAATAGATATAGGAAGTATAGGCTTTGGAGCACCAGTTGTAGCAGCAGCAGATGGGGTTGTAACTTATGCAGGAGAACTTGGTTCTTATGGAAACTGCGTAATGGTATATCATGGAGATGGACTTACAACCTTATATGCACATGGACAAGCAATAATAGCTAAAAATGGTGCAGAAGTTAAACAAGGTGATGTTATTATGAAAGCTGGAAGTACAGGAAATTCTACAGGACCACATTTGCACTTTGAGGTTAGAATAAATGGGGTTACAACAAATCCTTTAAACTATGTAAAAGCACCATGAAATAAACCTGAAAAAAAATTTCAGCAAAGCAGGAGAAAAGCTCCTGCTTTCATAATGAAAATATTATTAATTTTTTAATTAAAAAATTAATATCATATTGCAAAATGAATTATAATAATATAAGTTTTATAAGAATATTTATTTATAAGAAAGAGGATTTAAAATGGAAAAAAATACTGCACAAAAAATATATAAATTGATAATGCTAATATTAATAATAATTATTATTACTTCATTACTTACTGCATTTGCAACTTATCAATATTTAACTAATGGAGGTAGAATATTAGGTTATCAAAAAGCAGATTCACTTAGTGGACTAGAATATACACTTTCTAGATTTAGAAGTGAATTAGAAGAAAAGTATATAGGAGAAATTAATGATGAAGAATTAATTAATGGTGCAATAAAGGGCTATATTTCAGCTTTAGGAGATCCATATACTACTTATTATACAAAAGAAGAAATGGATGAAGTTATGACAGAAACAGAGGGAAACTTTGTTGGAATTGGAATATATATGACATTAGATGAAGAAAAAAATGCCATATTAGTTATTAAACCAATGGAAAATTCTCCAGCAGAAGAAGCAGGAATATTAGCAGGAGATCTTATAACAAAAGTAGATGGAGTAGAATGCTCTGGAGATGAACTAGAAGAAGTATCTAATAAAATTAAAGGAGAAGCTGGAACAAAAGTAACCTTAGAAATACTACGTAATGGAGAAACCAAAACTATAGAATTAACTAGAAGAAAAGTGCTAATTAGTCATATTACTACTAAAGTAATTAATGATAATATTGGCTATATTTCAATTTCAGATTTTGATGGAGAATGTGCAAATGAATTTAAAACCAAATATGAAGAACTTAGCAAAAAAGGAATTGAAAAATTAATTATAGATATTCGTAATAATGGTGGTGGAATTGTAGATGAAGCAACTGAAATAGCAGATTTTATAACAGAAAAAAACAGTGTTTTATTAATAACAAAAGATAAAAAAGGAAATGAAGATATTACTAAATCTAAAAATGATCCAATTATAAAAGTGCCAGTAGTATTACTAATAAATGGATATTCTGCTAGTGCTTCTGAAATTTTAGCAGGTGCTTTAAAAGATAATGGAAAAGCTACTTTAGTAGGTACAAAAACTTATGGAAAAGGTGTTATTCAAGAACTTCAAAGATTATCAGATGGAAGCGGAATAAAGGTTACAACAGATGAATATTACACACCTAATAGAAATGTTATTAATAAAGTTGGAATAGAGCCAGATATAGAAATAGAACTTCCAGATGAATTTAAGTCACAAACGGAAATACCAGAAGAAAAAGATACACAATTACAAAAAGCTATTGAAATATTAAAAGGCGGAGTACAGTAGTATAATTGAATTATAAAAATAATAGAATAAATTAAAAATAATTTATATAGTGAGGTATTTTAGTGGAGAAAAAAGTAGTTAATATCTTAGAAAAGTATAATCAAACACATATTTTAAATTATATAAATTTGTTAAAACAAGAGGAAATAAAAAATTTAGAAAAACAAATTTTAAAAATTGACTTTGAAGAATTACAAACCTTATATGAAAAAACAAAGGAAAAGCCAGAAATACGAGAAAATAAAATAGAACATATTAATTATATAAATAAAGAAAAATTATCTACTAAAAAGAAGCAAGAGTTAGAAGATATAGGAAGCAATGTAATAAAAAATGAGCATTATGCTGTAATTACATTAGCAGGTGGGCAAGGCACTAGGCTTGGACATAGTGGACCAAAGGGAACATATATGCTAAACACAAAAAATGGTCAAAAATATATATTTGAAATATTTATAGATAGCTTTAAAAAAGCTAAAACTGAATATAATATAGAAGTTCCATGGTATATTATGACAAGCAAAGAAAATCATAAGGAAACAGTAGAATTTTTTGAAAACCATAATTATTTTGGCTATAATAAAAACAAAGTAAAATTCTTTATGCAAGGTGAACTTCCACTTTTAGATACTAATGGAAAGGTTATTTTAAATAAAGAAAAACAAATAAAAGAAGCAGCAAATGGTAATGGTGGCATTTATGAATCATTTGCAAAATCTGGTTTATTAGAAGAAATAAAACAAAAACAAATAGAATGGATATTTGTAAATAACATAGATAATATTATTTCAAATTTTATAGATCCATTATTATTAGGGCTTACAATACAAGAAAAACAAAAAATAGGTGCTAAATCTGTAGCAAAAACAAACCCAAAAGAAAAAGTAGGAGTTTTTTGTAAAATAGATGAAAAGCCTCAAATAATTGAGTATATAGATTTACCAGAAAAATTAGCAGAGAAAAAAGATGAAAATGGTGAACTATTATATGGAGAAGTGAACATTGGAGCATATTTATTTAATATTAGTGTATTAGAAGACTTAGCAAGAATTAAACTTCCATACCATGCAGCTTTCAAAAAGTCTGCATATTTATTAGAAAATGGTGAATATATAGAGCCTGAAAGCCCAAATGTATATAAATTTGAATCATTTATATTTGATGCATTTAAAAGATATAATAATGTTTCAATATTAAGAGTAAAGAGGGAAGAAGAATTTGCTCCTGTAAAAAATAAAGAAGGAACAGATAGCCCAGAAACAGCAATTAAATTATATAATGCAAAACTATAAAAGGAGAGAAGTAAAATTATGAAAGAAGTAATAGGATTAATAATGGCAGCAGGAACAGACGACAGAATGAAATCTAAAAAATCAAAATTAGCACAAGAATTATATGGAAAAGCAGTTATTAAAAGAGTAGTAGAAGCAATAAAAAAAGCAGGAATTGAAGAAGTAGCAGTTATTGTTGGAAAAAATAAAGAAGAAATACAAGAAATTTTAAAAGATGAGGTTACATACATATACCAGGAAAATTGCTTAGGAACTGGTCATGCAATTATGCAAGCAATTCCATATTTAGAAAAAAAATCTGGAAGAGTTTTAATTGCGAATGGAAATATTCCTTTAATTACACCTGAAACAATTAAAACAATGTTAGAAAAATCAGAAAAAGAAGAGGAAACTGCAACAGTTTTAACAGGAATTATTAGCGATCCTACAGGCTATGGCAGAATTATTAGAAACGATAACAAAATTGTAGAAATAATAGAAGAAAAAGAATTAACAGAAGCACAAATGCACTTATTAGAAGTAAATGCAGGTTTATATTGCTTTAATATTTCAAAATTATTAGAAGTTATTGGCAAATTAGAAAAAAGCAGTATGGGGCTTTACTATTTAACAGATATTATCAAAATGTTATCTAGCAAAGGTGAAAAAATAGGAGGGCTTTTAGTAGAAGATAATACAGAAATTTTAAGCTTAAATACAAAAGTACAATTAGAAATGCTATCTAGAATTTTAAGAATTCGTATCAATACAATGCACATGAACAATGGTGTTACAATTGAAGATATGAATACTACATATATTTATGATGATGTAGAAATTGGAATAGATACTGTAATTCATCCAAATACAACTATTAAATCGGGTGTAGTAATTGGAGAAGATTGCAATATTGGACCAAATGCATATATTAGAGAAGGTTGTGTTCTTGCAAACAAAGTAAAAGTTGGAAGTTTTGTAGAAATTAAAAAAGCTATTATTGGAGAAGGAACTAAAGTTCCGCACTTATCATATATGGGCGATTCTACAATTGGAAAAAATTGTAATATTGGTTGTGGAACTATAACATGTAATTATGATGGAAAAAACAAACACAAAACTGTTATAGGAGATAACTGCTTTGTTGGCTCTAACGTTAATTTAGTAGCACCAGTAACAATGGGAGATCATGTATTAGTTGCAGCAGGTTCTACTATTACAGAAGATATACCATCTGAAAGCTTAGCAATAGCAAGGCAAAGACAAACAAATAAAGAAGGATGGAACAAGGGAAAATAATAATTTAATAGAATGAAATAATAACTTAGGAATAAGCTAAAATAGAATTTAAGAGATATATTAGTTGTAATATTATGTAAAATATGATATAATTAAATTGCAATTAACTTTGCAATAAATAATGGTTAGTAATACTAGCCAAAAAGGAGTTGAAAAATACACATGTTAAAGCACTACATGGAAGTTCGGTATGAGAACGAAGAAAGCAAATCCTACTTCTACGAAAAGGAAGTAGAGGTTTGTGGAATTCATGACAATCCCATTCCAGACGGCTGCAGCGGCGTGAGATTTTTCGATTGCGACGTCATAGTCATTAATGGCCGTGAGCTGAGGAGCGCCAGATTCAACGAGACTGGTTGGACCTACGTTGGCGAGAAAATGACTCTTGACGACGCAAAAGAAAACAAAAAAATCTCACTTGAGGAGTACAAAAGGTATTTATCTTTTGGCTATCACACTGTTGTGATTACCGAGAAAGGAAAGGCTATTCCTTTGTGGGCAATCGACAATGTGGTTGAAAGAAGATACACCGCTGCTTAACTCCAAAAAACAAATCCCAAGATACGAATTGTGTCTTGGGATTTGTTTTGTTAGAATTAACAACACTATAATTATTTGCCATACTTCAAAAGTTTATAATTGCAATATTTTAAAAAATTATTTAAAACTTTTTGGTTGCTGTTTTATAAGTTCATCTGCCTGTTCTTGCGATAAATAACCGTTTTCTACCATTGTTGAAATAACCTTTTTTTGTCTACTTAATGTTAAATCAAAATTAGCAGTAGGAGCATAAACACTAGGTGCATTAGGAATACCTGCCATCATTGTTGCCTCATGTAGTGTCATATCACTAGGAGACTTTTCTAAGTAACCGTCGCAGGCTTCTTTAATTCCATAATATCCATCTCCAAAATAAATAGTGTTAACATAGAATTCTAAAATATCATCTTTTTCATATGCTTTTTCTAAGTCATAGGCCATAAATACTTCTGCAATTTTTCTATATGCTACATTACTGTCAGTAGCAATAAAATATAAATTTTTAGCAACTTGTTGTGTAATTGTACTTCCACCTTCTAAAAAATCGGCATGTATTATATTAGTTAAAACAGCTCGCATAATTGCTATTATATCAATAGGGCCATGTTCATAAAAACGCCTATCTTCTACTGAAATAACAGCATTTTTGTAGTCATCTGGCAAATCTTTTATTTGTACATAACTATCATCTGACTTTATACTTTCAATTTTATCTTCCAAACTCATAGTTTTCAAAGCATCTTTATACAAGCTATAGCCATTATAAATAACGAACCCACTTACAATTATTACAACAGTTAAAAGTGCTAATAAAATTCTTTTAATTAGTTTCATAAATTTTTTCCTCTCTTATTATTATTTTTATGTTTAAATTTATTATACATTTTTTTTATAATAAAATCTATTAAAACTTTATTAAATTTTATTAAAAATAATCTTAATACTGCTTGACATATTAAACAAGTTATCTGTATAATTTTTGAAGAAATAGTTTACTAGTTAATAGTTGTAAGTACATTGAAGCTTAAATAGTACTATTTTTCGCAGTTTTGAGAGGTCCCGTTCTGAGTTACTTCTTTAAACTGCCAACTGCAACGGGCAATTTGAAAAACAAGAAAACTAGTACTATTTGAGCGGGTTAACTAGTCATAAAATAATAATTAATTTTAGGTGAGTTAAATTGGAAATTACAAAAGAGGAAAAAAATATACGTTTATATCCCATTTATAAAATGTTATCATGGGACTTATTATTCTATTATTCAATTAATTTTCTTTTTTTAACACAGATAAAAAATATTAGCCCAGCTGATGTTTTATTAGGAGAAGCTTTATATCCAATTTTTAAATCTATTCTTTTAATGCCTCTTACAGCCTTAATTACAAAAATAGGAAAAAGAAAAAGCATAATTATAGCAAATTTAATAAATGCTTTTTCAATTTTAAGCTATATAGTTGCTAAAAATTTTGCTTATGTTGTAATAGGACAATTTCTGTCTGCAATTGCATTTGATTTAAAAGGATTAGCAGAAACTAATTTATTATATGATAGTCTTCCAAAAGATGAAAAAAGAGGAAGCCAATTTTCTAAAATAGATGGAAAAGGAACTTCATGGTATTACTATGCAGATGCTATAACTACGCTTGCTTCCGGATTTCTATTTGTAATTAATGGCTATATACCATTTATATTATGTTTTATATTTTGCATAATTTCTACACTTTTGTCTTTTAAATTTAATGATATTAAAAAAGAAGATGCACAAGAAAATATTAATTTTAAAACATATATAAAAGATTTAAAACATTCATTTAAATATATGTTACAATCTAACAGATTAAGATATTTAATGATACTAGGTGGGATATTTTGGGGCTTTTTATCTACATTAATTAGCTTAAGAAGTGGATTATTAAAACAAATAGGTTTATCAGAAGAATATTTTGGAATTATATTTGCAGTTTTTGGAATTATATCTGGAATTACAGCTAAAAATCAAAACAGAATACATAATTTATACAGAAATAAAACACTTGCATACTTAACTGTTCCAGCATCAATTTCGTGCATTTTAACAGGTTTCTTTGTAATGGGAAACTTTTCTTTTGAAGTAACTTTAATACTTATTTTAGCAATGTTTTTAATACAGTTTATAGCAAAAGGTCCTTTCTTTACTCTAATTAGAAGATATTTAAATAACTTTACAACATCTTCTTTAAGAAATAAAATTATATCATCATATAATTTAATAGAAAGCATAATGAGGGCTATAATATCACTTCTAGCATCTTTTTTACTAAGAATTACAAATGCTTCTAATACAATACTTGTAATAGGCTGTATAGTAACAATTGCTGTTGTATTATTACTTGATAAAATGCGTGGAAAAGTAGGCCTAAAACCAGAAGAATATGCTAAAAAAGAAATAGAATTTTTAGAAATTAAATAAGCAAGATTTACACTAGTTAACACGCTTAAATAGTACTAGTTTTCTTGTTTTTCAAA
>CANQPV010000035.1 GCA_947625825.1 uncultured Clostridia bacterium
AATAAGCTGATAAGGAAGATTTCAAAAAGGGAGATCTAAACAAAAGCTGAGGTCTTAAGAGGACCTCAGTTTTATTTTAGTATAGTAAAAATCGAAAACCTTTGTTATACAAAAAAGGTTAAGTTACCTATACTGTGCGGATGTAAAGCATTCTGTAAATCTGGCAAAGCACTTTTCTTATTTAATTTTATTTAATACCTTGACTACACCTATTTAAATAAATATAATATTAATTAGTTCAAATTATCGAGAGTAGTATATTTATAACAAAATAAAATTTATAAAATTATATTTGATTAATAAAAATAAATTCCAAATATTAAAGATTGGAGATAATAAAATGGCAGAAAAAACAAAAATAAAATTTCATGTAATGGCTGTTATTTGTATTTTAATCTTTTGTTTTGCATTAACGCCAATAACATTTCAAAACGATACATATTATACAATAGCAATAGGAAAACATATAGCAGAAACTAAAACAGTAGATATGCAAGATCCATTTTCTTGGCATGAAAATTTACCATATACATATCCACACTGGGCTTATGACTTAGGAACATATTTTATTTATCAGCTAGGAGAAAATATTGGAATTGGCGGTTTTTGTAGCTTATATATTGCAACTATTATATTAACTATTATTTTAGGATTGGTAATTTATTATACTAATAATAAGTTATGTAAAAATCCTTTAATTTCATTTTTTATAACATTAACAATAATGTATTTATTAAAGGACTTTATTGCAGCAAGGGCTCAGCTTGTAACATTTATTTTGTTTGCATTAACTATTTTATTTATAGAACAATTTATAAAAACCAAAAAGAAGAGATATGCTGTATATTTAGTAATTATACCTATTTTAATTGCTAATTTACATTGTGCAGTTTGGCCATTTTACTTTGTTTTGTACTTACCATATATTGTAGAATATTTATTAATAACTTTAAATGATGCATATATTTTCAATAAGTTAAGCATTTGGTGGAATAAAATAAAGCTAAATAGACTAAACAAGAAGGGTAACATAGAAAAAATTGGAAAATGTCAGGAAAGAATTGCTAAGCTTCAACTAGAAAAAGAAAATTATATAAGAAAAACTGAAAAACGAAGAAAAAAACCATACAAAATTATTGTTAGAAAAGAACCTATAGTAAAATGGCTTATTGTAATTATGATAATTTGTGCTTTTACAGGCCTTTTAACACCAATTGGAACTACTCCATATACATATTTAATAAACACATTACAAGGCAATACAACAAATAGCATTAGTGAACATCAGCCATTAGTATTAATTAACCATAAAACAATGTTAGCAGTATTAATTGTATATATGCTATTGCTAGTCTTTACAGATGTAAAAGCAACTTTAAGTGACTTTTTCATGCTTGGAGGTTTAACTTTACTTGCATTTATATCTAGAAGGCAGTTTTCTATATTTGTAATCATCTGTGGCTTTATATTTGCAAAAATGGTGGCATATTTAATAGAAAAATATGATGAAAAAGGTGTACAAAACTTAGTAGAATACATGACTTCTATCTTAGGAAAAGCTTTAACAGTATTAGTTGTTATTTTACTTAGTGTGTTAATATATAAACCAAAAGCAGGAGATAAATTTATAAATAGCACATCATATCCAGTTGATGCAGCTACATATATTTTAGAAAATATAGATACTGAAAACATGAAATTATTTAATGAATATAACTATGGTAGTTATTTGCTATTTAGAGGAATACCAGTATTTATAGATTCAAGAGCAGACCTATATGCACCAGAATTTAATAAAGGAAGTAATGAAGAAGGAAGAGACATCTTTTCAGATTATATTAATACTTCAAATATTAGTTCATATTATGAAAGCCAATTTAGCAAATATGACATTACACATGTTATTATAGGCAAAAAAAGTAAACTAAATATGCTTTTATCAAAAGATAATAATTACAAAGAATTATACAGTGATAATTATTTTGTAGTTTATGATAGATTATCAGAATAAAATGGAAAGGTAAAAAGCCACGTGGAAATTAAAGTAACAAATGGAGAAGAAAAACAAAGATTAGATAAATATATTGTAAGTAAAACACCAGATTTATCTAGAACTATGATAAAAAAACTTATAGACGAAAATGAAATATTAGTAAATAACAAAAAAACAAAAACTTCTTATTTAGTGCAAAATGATGATATTATTACAATAAATTTACCACAGGCAAAAGAAGCTAATATAGAAGCTCAAGATATTCCGCTAGATATTATATATGAAGACAATGACATAATAGTAGTTAATAAACCAAAAGGAATGGTAGTACATCCTGCAGTAGGTAATTTAGATGGAACGTTAGTAAATGCAATTATGGCACATTGCAAAGGAAACCTATCTGGCATAGGCGGAGAGCTAAGGCCTGGCATTGTTCACAGGCTAGATAAAGACACATCTCGGACTTTTAATAGTAGCAAAGAATGATAAAGCTCATATTAATATTAGCAATCAAATTCAAAATAGAGAAGTAAAAAAGGTGTATATAGCATTAGTTAGAGGAATTGTGCTAGATGATGAAGCAACTATAAATATGCCAATAGGAAGAAGCACAAAAGATAGAAAAAAAATGGCAGTTAATCCAAAAGGAAAAAATGCAGTTACACACTTTAAAGTATTAGAAAGATTTAACAATTGTACTTTACTAGAAGTTAAAATAGAAACAGGAAGAACACATCAAATAAGAGTACACATGGCAGAAATAGGACATCCTGTAATAGGAGATATGGCATATTCTAATGGAAAAAATGAATTTGGTATAGAGGGCCAAATGCTACATGCCAAAAGTTTAGATTTTAAACATCCTATTACTAATAAACAAATACATTTAGAAGCACCACTTCCAGAATATTTTGAGGAAGTACTAAATAAATTAAGAAAATAAAACTAATTGGTTTATAGGTAAATCCTAAGACTTAAAAAACCTAAATATATAATGAAAGAACTTAGTATATAAAATGCTAAGAAAATAAAAAAATGGAAGAAAGACTACAAAAATTTTTAGCAAATCAAGGTATATGTTCTAGAAGAAAAGCAGAAGAACATATATTAAATGGAAAAGTTAAAATAAATGGAATAGTAGTTAATGAGCTTGGAACAAAGGTAAATCCAGAAAAAGATACTATAGAATTTGATGGACAAACTGTTTCAAACCAAATAAATCATGTATATATATTATTAAATAAACCTATTGGCTATGTAACAACAGTAAAAGACCAATTTGGAAGAAACGCTGTAACAGATTTAATTAAAATGAAAGAAAAAGTGCTTCCAGTTCGGAAGGCTAGACATGTACACATCAGGGGCGCTACTGCTTAGCAATGATGGAGATTTTATTTATAAAATTACTCATCCAAAACATGAAATAAATAAAACGTATCAGGTAACAGTAAAAGGCAAAATTACATTAGACGAAATAGAAAAATTAAAAAACGGTGTAGATATTGAAGGTTATATTACAAAACCTGCTAAAGTTAGAATAATGAAAATAGATGAAGAAAAAGATATATCTAGAATTGAAATAATAATTCATGAAGGAAAAAATAGACAGATAAGACGTATGTGTGAAGGAGTTGGAAGAAAAGTATTAGCACTACATAGAAGTAAAATAGGAGATATATCTGTTAAAGACTTAAAATTAGGAACATGGCGCTATTTAAATAAACAAGAAGTGGAATCACTTATAAACAAATAAATAATTTAATAAGAAATGGTATTCGTAAGTAATAACCCAAAACATTGGACAAATCTCAAATAATATGCTAAAATATTAATAGTTTAAGTTTTTTAATCTTTGATTCAAGATTAAAAGGAGGAATAAAAATGGTAGAAGATAAAGAAATTAAAGCAACCATATCACCATTTGCCATTCGCGAAGGTGAAATAAAAGTATTTGATGGAAAAGATGGATATGTTTCTATGAACCAAATAATTCATAGAATTAATATAGGCCATATCACTGATATTCACTTTGCAATTATAGAATTAGTAAATGAATTTGAGTTTATTACATCAAGGCAATTACTTCAAATGTTAGAGTGGAAAAATATTGATGTGGGCTCTCAAGATAAATTAAATAATAAATTAGAGCAATTAGTAAAAACAAAAATATTAACAAGATATTACTTTGATTCAGAAGATGGAAAAGGAATATATCGTATTTACTGCTTAGAAAAAATGGGAAAATATTTATTAACATCACGTGGAATAGATTGCAAATGGCAACCAACAGACAACACAAAGCCAGTTCCTATGATTAAAAAGAGATTAGCAGGAAATCAAACATTAATTGCATATTTAAGAAAAGTAAAAGCATTTGATTCATATACACCAAAGCCAAGCTTAACAGCAAAGCAAGCAGGGAAAGTATTTAAAGCAAGTGGTGGATCAGTTAAATTAACTAAAAATGGAAAGTCTATTGAATTTTTATTTGAAGTAATTCGTAGAGAACAAGAATGGGAAAAGAAATTAATAGAAAAAATGAGATTATACAAAGACTTTTACGAAAACTTTCGGGGTAGGAGATTCAGGCTATATGAGTTTACCACAACTAATTTTAGTTTGTGAAGATGAAAAACACATGGCAGAAACTTTTAAAACAATTATTTTAAATAATTTAGAAATTAGCAATATTAAACTATACTATACAACAGACTTAAGGCAAAATGAAGAAACCTTAGCAAAAACATTAGTAGAATTTAAACTAGATGAAGAAACTAAAAAATACAAAATGGAAAATATAGAAGTAAAATTATTAGGAATTTAAATAAATATCCACCAGACTAATTTAGTGGTTTTAGAATACAAAGACAGTAAGCTTAATTTTTAAGCTTACTGCTTTTGTATGTGTTATTTATTAATTTTTTTTATTTTTTAAATTAACAACTATTGCATTTTCATTATCAAATAAAAAGCTAGAATCTGATGTATCTGTTTTAATAGGATCTACTTCTCTTTCTATATCATAATTATTATTACTTGAAGTAGCAGCTGCAAATTTACCTCTATTTTTATTAAGAACTCTTTTAGAAGTAGATTGAACTCCATCTGAAATACCATTTGTAAATTTAGCAAAGTCATATTTTTTAATTTTTTGAGGCTCTTTGTATTTAGATTCCATGAAGTCAACTTTACCTTTTTCAACTATGCTCTTACCTTTAGTATCTTTTACTTTGTAAATAACTTGTTTTGCTTTTAATGCCATTATTTTACCAGCTGCATAGTTTGGTTTCCACTTATATTCAATTCCGCCATATTTTTGATCATAACTTTTCTTATCTGGTGCAGTGTTATAATCATTTTTCCAAGTCCATTCTCTCTTATCTTGCATAGCACTTTCCCACCATTTAACATCATCTGGAAGAGCATTACCAAATATAAATTTATTAACTGTATTTGATAAAATTAAATCTTTATAGTAATCTCCTCTAGGATCTGATGCATAATCACCTTTTAATTGTGTTAAGTTTTGAGAATCTAACACAGTAGCAACCTTATATTTTCTATATAAAGTATAAATAGGTTCTGTAGCTTTACAAATATAAGATGGAAAATCGTCTATATAAAGGAAATGAGGAATACGTGTGTTATCGTTTCCAGGTCTTCCCAAAATAGCTTGTTGCATTAATAAAATAAAGAATAATCCAAATGCTTTATGTGCTGTTTCTCCTAAATCTCCTCTACGAGTACATACTAATGTTACTTGACCTTCTGATAATATTTTTTCTGCATCTAAGTTATTAGTACGGTTACATAGAATATTTTTAATTCCAGGATAGCGAAGCAAATTATCTAGTGAAGATGATGCAGTAGTAACAGAACGTTTAGTATTTAATGTATTATTACCTTCTGGGTAGAAATTGTTTTCAAAATAACGAATTAGAATTTTATATTTTTCCACAAATTCTGGAATTTGCTTCATTTTTTCTACCATATCTACAACCAAATCAAAATTTGTTAAACACTCTAATAAGTCTTCTAAGTTTGGAAGTAATCCTTCATGCTCTAAAGGATATATTTCTTTTAACAAAATTGATAGATTTTCTGTAATTTGCATAGCCTCATTTTCTCTAAATGCAAGCTCTGTATCTGGTCTAACTTGTAAGAATAATCCTTTTAATACAGAAGATACAGTTAAGCCAGTTTTAATAGGGTCTTTATAAATAAATGGATTTAATCCAGGTGAATCCATTCTATTAGGATCAACAATATTTACAGGAATATTATAGTTACTAGCTACTTTTTCTATTTTTTCTACTGATTCATGTTCAGCAGAAATGTATGTAATACCCATATTACGATATGTAATTTTGTCACCTGAACTTGATATAATCATTTTTTGCATGTATTTTTTATAAATATCTAATTTTTCACTATTTGGAATTAACATATCTAAAGAAAAATGTTCATTTATATAATCATTATCATATGGGCAATTAATAGTAGCAAGTCCTGTTTTTAATGCAGTAAAGCCCATTTCTTTAGAAACTTCCTTAAAGAAAGATTTTCTTTCTATATCTCTTGCAAGCATTGGCTCATAAACCATTGTAGTTTTACCAGAACCAGAAACACCAACAACTAAGAAAGACTCAAAACGTTTACTTTCTGGTATGCAAATATCTTCTCCACTTTCATTATCTGTACAAACTTTAACTTCACAAGTATAAACACCATGAGCTTCTTTTTCTGAATTTAAGCTAATTCCAGGATAATCAAATATTGAGTCACGAATGTCTTTTGTGTCATGTACAGTAAATAATAGCCACTTAAATACTTTATAAAATGTAACAAGTGGAATATATATTGCTAGTGCAGAAAATGCCGGTCTAAATAAGTAGAAAAACTCTGTTGCAAGTTCTGGATAATTTGGAAGAGATAAAAGACCTATCCAAACTATTTGATTTATCCATTCAACAACTGCACATACAATTAAAATGTAAAAGCATACGAAAAATGAATGGAACATTCTATATTTTGCAACATCTGATGAAGCAAATTTTGATGGACCAGAAAAGAAAAATGCAAATGCTAAACATGCAAATGCTAGTGTATATTTAATTGGTCCCCAATAGCTATATCCTACTCCGGTAAAAACAATAAATAAAAATTCTACCATTCTATCTATTAAAATATAAGCAGATATTAAACTTAAAATATAAGTTACAAAAGTATTTCTATCTGTCTTTAAAAACTTTAAAAATTTATCAAATAGTTTTAACAAAAAATTCACCACTTTCATTTTTAAACTCTATACTACTATTATCTTACAAAATCGTGAAAAAAACAAGAGTTTTTGGAAAAATACTGCGAAAAAGTTCATATATAATAGTTATAATTACATTAAAGCTTAAATAGTACTATTTAAGCTATTAGCTATAAAATCAAGTAATCAAAAAATAGACATTTTAAATTATAGTCATAAAATCTCACTTTTATTAGTATGTATTAAAAGAAAAGTATCACAAGGGGTAAAAATGAAAAATAAAAAACTAAAAAGGCAAAGCTTTATGCAAAGCGTATTAGTATTAATGCTTTCACAAGTATTAGTAAAAATTTTAGGCTTAGTATATAAACTATATCTAACAAATAGAGAAGGCTTTGGAGATAAAGGAAATGCAATTTATAGCAGTGGGTTCCAAATTTATGCATTATTTTTAACTATTTCATCTGTTGGAATACCTGGTGCTATAGCAAAATTAGTATCAGAACATACTGCTATAGGAGATTACAAAGGAGCACATAAAATCTTTAAAATTGCTCTTGTTACTTTTGGTTTAATTTCATTTTTATGTAGTAGCATTTTATTTTTAGGTGCAAATTACATTGCAAATAATTTATTACAAATTCCAGAAGCAGAGCTTACATTAGTAGCACTTTCACCATCAATATTTTTAGTAGCTATATCTTGCGTCATAAAAGGCTATTTCAATGGAATGGAAAATTTAAAAGTAACTGCAAATGCACAAACTTTAGAGCAATTTTTTAAAACCGTATTATCTGTTATTTTAGTAGAATTTATTGCCGTGGTTTCAGGAACAGATACAGTAGTTATGGCAGCAGGAGCAAACTTAGCTACAACACTTGCAACATTTCTTTGCTTTTTCTATTTATATAGATACTATAGAATAATGAAAAGAGAAATTTCTTATGAAATAAAAAGCAGTATAAATTATAAGCCTACTAGAATTAGGAAAACACTTAAGCAAATTTTATCTGTGTCAGTTCCAATGTCTATGGGTGCTATAATAGGAACTATAAACAAAAATGTTGATTCAATGACAGTAGTAAGGGGCTTAAAAAAATTTTTATCGGAAGAGCAAGCTAAAATACAGTATGGAATTTTAAGTGGAAAAGTAGATACATTAGTAACACTTCCAATGTCATTTAATATGGCATTTGCAACTGCATTAGTTCCTACAATTTCATCAGCAAAAGCAACTGGAGATATAGAAACAGGTAAAAAAAGAATATCATTTTCACTGCTTATTACAATTTTAATAGGACTTCCCTGTATGGCCTTAATGATAATATTTGCAGAGCCAATACTTAAATTATTATTTCCAAATGCTACATCTCGGAAGCTTTATTTATCAAATAAGCTCTTTAGGTATTATATTTATTGTATTAGAACAAACTATTAGTGGAGCCTTACATGGCTTAGGAAAAATGTTAATTCCAGCTTTAGCACTTGGAACAGGTTCAATTATAAAAATTATTTTAAACTGTTATTTAGTACCAATAAATCCAAATATATTTATACTAGGAGGAACAGCAGGAGCTGCTTTTGCTACAGTAGTATGTCACATAATTTCAGTTTCTATAGAGTATAAAGCACTAAAAAAAGAAATAAATTTAAACTTAAATCCTGTAAAATTTATTATAAAACCTGTAATTTCAACAATTATAATGAGTATTAGCACAATATTATTATATAAAACCTTAATTTTAAAAATAAACCAAAAATTGTGCCTTATTTTAACACTTATTATTGGAATAGTAGTTTATTTAATTTGCATATTTATTTTAAAAATATTTTCAAAAGAAGAAATTTTTATGATACCATTTGGAAAAAAGATATATAATTTTATTTCATTAAAAAAATCTTAAAATAACTTATACTGTATGTTAAACAGCTAAACACAGTAATACCAACGATTACAAGAAATTAAAAACGCAAAAACCTACAAAAAAGCGAGATTTTTTTAAAAAAATAAATAGAAAAAGAAGGATTTTGCAAAACAATGACGAATAATGATATTAGTAGATAATAAGTCTACATATTTCAAAAATCTTATAGGAGGTAATTTAAATGAACAAATCAGAATTAATCGCAGCTATGGCAGCAAAAACAGGAGAAACAAAGAAAGATGCTGAAGCAGCATTAAACGCATTTGTTAGCGTTGTAACAGATTCTTTAGTAAAAGGAGATAAAGTTCAATTAGTTGGATTTGGATCTTTCGAAGTAAGAAAAAGAGCTGCTAGAAAGGGAAGAAACCCACAAACTAAAGAAGAAATCAAAATACCTGCATCTAAAGCACCTGTATTCAAAGCAGGAAAAGCTTTAAAAGATTTAGTAAACAAAAAATAATTTGTAATTTATATAAATTATATGAATTCATATCTATAAAAGGTGTCCTATTTTAAGTTATATATAATATAATTTAGAATAGGACACCTTTTTGTTTAACTATATAAAATTTTTAAAAGAAGAAAAATATTTTTTATTAAGATATAAATTAAACTTATTTACTTAAAACCGTTTCCTTTTTTGAATTTTCAGATTCATCTTCTGCAATTTTTATGTTTTCAATAGCAAACTTTAAACAATCATTAATAAACTCATTTATAGAAACTAAATTGTTATCATCTACTATTTTTCTTATGTCATCTAGTACTTCAGTTTCAATTCTTGCAGTAAATTGAGTATAATCTTTTTTTCTTCTACTTTTAACTATGAAATCAGACATTTTTCTTCACCTCACTTACATTTTAATATAATAGAAAATATATAGATATGCTCACAAATGAAACTATAAATGAAGCTATATTTAACTTCAAAACAAATTAAATAAAATACAGAAAATGTCATATAAATATTATATTGAAATATTTTAAATGAAAAATAATAAAATTTCTATTATTTTTTTTAACATATAATGACAATAAAAAATAATATGATATAATAAGTAAAGCAAAAAAGAAAAGAGGTAACAAAATGTATAGAAATACTTATATTGAAATAAACATTGATAACTTACAAAACAATGTAGAGCAAGTTATAAAAAAATACCCAGAATATGAATATTATTTTGGTGTTGTTAAAGGTAATGCCTATGGCCACAGCTATAAAATAGCAAAATACTTAATAGAAAGCGGAATAAATTATTTTGCCGTTGCTTCATTAGAAGAAGGAATTTGCTTAAGAAAAGATGGAATAACAATTCCAATACTATGTTTAGAGCCAATTGATGTTAAGTATATAGATGAATGTATAAAAAATAATATTACAATTACAGTACATGATTATGAATATTATGAGGAACTAATGCAAAAAGAAATAGAAGCACCTTTAAAGGTACATATAAAAATAGATTCAGGCTTTTGTAGAATAGGTTTGTATGATAAACATATAGTAAAAGAAGTAGTAGAAGGCTTACGAAAAAAACATAACATTACTGTAGAAGGAATCTTTACACATTTTGCAACAGATGGAATTTATGATCCATCTTGGGATAATCAAATAGCTAAATTTAAAGAATTAACATCAGAAATAAATTTAAGTAAGATTCCTATTGTTCATTTAGCAAGGAGCCAAACAATATTAAATCATGAAAAAATTCCATTTAGCAATGGGGTTCGTTTAGGCATTATAATATATGGATATGATACTACGCCAAAACCATTACCAAAAGGCTTTTTAAACACATTAAGAAAATGGAAAAGAGAATATTATAATAAAAAACATCATATTAGTAAAACCATTACAGATGCACACGTAGATTTAAAACCAGCATTTTCTTTATATAGTGAAGTAATGCAAGTTAAAAAAATTAAAAAAGGCAGTTTTGTTGGCTACGGAAGGGTATATGAAGCACAAGAAGACATGTATGTAGCAATTATACCAATTGGTTATGCAGATGGCTTTACTAGAAGGAATAAAGGAAGAGATATAATAATTAATAATAAAAGATATCCATTAATAGGTTTAGTTAATATGGGTATGCTTATTGCAAAAGTAGATGAAACTGTTCATATTCATGACAAAGTAACTTTAATAGGAGAAAATATTCCAATGACAGAAGTCGTAAAATACATAGGAACAAGTGTGTATGAAGGCTCTTCTATGTTCAATAACTGGGTACCTAGAGTACTTACAAAAGGTGGCAAAGTAGTAGAAATAGATGAAAATTACTAAGCAAAAACTGAAAGGAAAGTATTTTTATGGAAGAAAGTTTTGATGTACTTATTTTAGGAAGCGATTTTAATGCATATTACATGGCAAGGTGCTACCATGAGCTATATAACAAAAAAGTAGATGTAATTTCAAAAAAAGCAATGGGAGTAGTATCATATAGTAAAATAGTTAATTTTAAGGAAGTGGAAGACTTTGAAAACCCAGAAATTTTTGTTAACACCTTAAATTCTTATGCTAATAATAAAAAGGTAGAAAAAATAGTTTTAATTGGCACAAGTGACGAATTAGTGCGTTTAATTATTGAAAATCAAAGTAAGCTAGATAAAAAATATGTACATAACTATCCAAGCCTTGAAATTTTAAATAAATTACTAGTAAAAGATATATTTTATAAGGTATTTGAAAAAAGTGAATTAGACCTTCCAAAAACATATATTTATCCTTGTGGCAAAGGAGAAAAATTAGATAATGAAAAAATAGAAAGTTTAATGTATCCATTAATTATAAAGCCAGGAAATAACATACAATATCATGTACATAAATTTGATGGAATGTATAAAGTATATAAAGTTTTTTCAAAAGAAGAACTAGAAAATGTTATACAAAAAATAGAAAATGCAGGTTATAAAGATAATTTAGTAATTCAAGAATTTATACCAGGAGATGACTGTGCTCTATTTGATAGTGTATTTTATTGTAGCAAAGAAAAGAAAGTTCAGCTAGTTACTTTAGCACAAATAGGTCTGCAAGAAAGAAATCCTGGAGGAATAGGAAATTGCACCTTATTAGTTAATGGCTTT
>CANQPV010000036.1 GCA_947625825.1 uncultured Clostridia bacterium
ATACAAGGATCAACATGTACAATAAATCTAACTAATACAAAGATAGACTTTACGAAGTATTCTTTAAAAGTAGAAAAGCAAGCAGTAATGAGTGAATTACAAGATTTCGAAAATTATATGAAACAAAGGGAAAAAGGTAATATGTGGTTAGAAGGAGGCAAACAAGGAAAAGGGGCAAAAGCAACTGCAGAGGAACTATTTAACCATTCTTTAAAAGGAAACCAACTAACAATAAAAAGCATAACAACAAGCTGTGAAGGAAACACATGTAAAATAACAATAGACAAAACCTACCAAAATTTAGTTAATCTATCATATCATAACACAACAACAGAAGATGGGGACGAATTAATAGCAGTATATCCAGGAATAAAATTTGAATTAGTGCCAATAGAGGCAGGAATAAAAATAGGAGATTATATAGACTATCAGCCAGAAGGACCCGAAACATATGAAGCAGATAAGTTGGGACCGAATTATACAGGATATGATAAAAACAGTGCTATAGACAAATCTCCTCGTTATCTGAATGGAGTTAGAACGTGGCGAATATTAAAAATATATGATGACGGAAGTATGGATATTATAGGAGAACAACATGGTCAAAGTGTGTTTTTTGTTGGAGCGACAGGCTATAATAATGGAGTAACTATATTAAATGATATATGTGAGACTTTATATAGTAGGAAAGATGACGGTATAGTGGCAAGAAGTGTAAATAGCGACGATTTTGAAAGTGCTCTAACGGATGAAGGAAGGAAAGCGAGGGAAACTTATATAAATACTGAACTAGACAGGCTAAAAGGATCCAAATATACAATGTCAATAGATAAAGCAAATAAAACAGTAACATATGTGAAGAATCGTTCATATTATCCAAATTTATATGAAAAAGAGAATGGATCAGGAACAACAGGTAATGGAATAATAAAAAAAGACGGAATAGGAGAGTCAGCTAAAGTAGAATTAGATACAAGCACGGGGCAGGACGCATATAAACAATCCGAAAAATTAACGGCAACATTTACGCACTATTTATTGCCGATTGATGAAACTAATTTTGGAGAAGCGTCAGAAGTTCTAAAAAGTAAGACTTATAGTTATTATTGGGTGGCTTCACGATACGTTAATTGCAATGACTACTGTGCACAATTTGGTCTTCGAATAGCAGGTGAGGAAGATTACTGGACCTCGATTCTTTTCGAGTCGGATGATTATGATAACAGTGATGGTTACAGGGCGAGGACTAACTTTCGCCCGGTAGTTCATCTAGGGTCTGGGGTCCAGGTTCGAAAAAGTGGAACGGCAACAGGTGAGGAGGGAAAGCCACTCGAGATAACAAGCTATAAATAGAGGAAAAAAAAAACTCCCCGTGAGTTCTAAAGTCTCTTGGAGTATGGGGGTTGTCAAGACTGGTGTGTAAATTTTTTTCATTTATTTTTTTAAGAAGTAGTATAGTAAACATAATCTATGCTACTTCTTTAATATTAAATTTTCAATGTGCAATAAACTTTATATATCTAGGAAAAATTAAAATGTTATAATTGTTATTTTTAATTACTTTGTATAATTTTTCTTGTTTGTTCCCATACATCCTGTTCGGTCATATTTTCGTCAATTTCTTGTCCAAAATATTCTAAAATTGCTTTTTCTTGTTTTTAATTTTTTGTTATATTCAACTAATTCCTTATTTTGAGTAACTACTAGGCTTAAATTTTGAGTTTCTAAATCATTTTTAGTTATATCTAGGCTATCGGTTTTTTCGCTATTTTCTATTTCATATTTTATATTCTCATAGTTTGTTACTTTTTTAAGTGTTTCTATTGGAATATGAGTATTTTCTTTTGTATTCTTGCAAATTTTATTTCAATTTGTAATGTTTTAGTGTGAGTAAATATGTGCCTTTGTTTTAGTACGTGTATCAAGTAGCATTTGTAACTTTTGCATACGCAAAAGTTACAAATGCTACTATGTAGAAAGTATAAGCAAGTGTTTTGTTAGTTTTAATTTCTACTAATTTTTAGTAATTTATTTTATTTTTTATTTATAATTAGTAGTAAAATATTTCAGATAATGTTATAATACTAATTAGTAGAGGAGAGTGAGTAATTATGATGCATACATTATGCAAATATGGAGATGAAACAGAATTAGTTATTTCAGATATTATTACTAGAGATAATGGCGACGAGGTAATAAGAGTTGTTTTTGAAAGACCAACAGAACACGGATTTGATACATTAATATTTGAATTACCAAGCTATAAAATTGTAGAACAAGATGGAAAATATACAGAAGAAGAAATAGAGTTATTTAAAAAGGTGGTAGAACAAGGAGCAGCACATTTTTTTGAAATTGCAAGAGAAGGAGGACTTGAAAGTGCCTAATATATTTGAAACGATGCGGATATAGTGTATACTTTTGGTCTAATGAAAATAATGAACCAATTCATATACATAACAAAAACGCCAAAAGTAGCGGAATATAGGCATAATATAAAAAATTGCTTATATCAGAAATTTCTAATATAAGCAATTTTATAGTTTACCTCTCTCTAGGCGATCTAAGGTAAATTGCATTCCTTAAGGAAGACTCAAATTCCATTACCTTTTTTAAGGCTTCCTTAATTTCTGCAGTAGATGCGTTTTGCAAATCAATTTCGAGATGCAAAACCTTTTTGCTATTTGACTCTTCTTTCACAAAGAATCCTCCTTTAAGAGATGATACTACTATTATACTATAATTTTATGTAAGATACAACCTTATTCAACTTTTCTTTCACTTTTGGAATTACCACATAATTTTTCATATTCTTTACATTTCATTTTATATTCTAATTGCTGAGTTAAATATCTATAATACATGTATGCCTGCTCATACTGAATAACTGGATTAAACATAGAATTATCTCCCATCATAGGATCATAGTAATTATCATAATTCATATTCATATATGGCGGAAAATTAGGATCATTTTTTTCCATAAAAACTTCATTCCTTACATAATAAATTTAGGTTTTTATAAAGGAAGTACCTATAAACCTTATTTTAATTTATTCTTTATAACTCAAAATATGCTAAGCGAGTTTATAAAATAATAGGAAATAGTTCAAGAGCAATAAATGTATAAAAGGCTGCAATAATGCCTTGTAAAAGCTTTCCTATAAAATAAGTTTTAATAGATAAGCCTGACTTGCTAATTATACTAAATACTTGCAGTAAAACAGATGTGCCCCCAAAACCTAATAAAAAAGCACATAGAATAACTTTTATATTTATTAAATTTATTCCGCTAATATTAGCTACTAAGCTAACCCCATTTGTTAATTCTACAAACCCAGATACTATAGAACTTGCAAATGAAGTAGGAATATTAAAAATACCTAAAATAGGAGACACAATAGTTGAAACAATACTTATAATACCACTTTCATTTAAAATAGATATAATTACAGAAAATATAACAACAAAGCCACCAATTAAAAGAACAGTAGAGGTAGCATTAGTAATACTTTTTCCTAAAATTTCTCCTAAAGAAGAAAAACTAATATTATTAGAATTGCTCTTAACATTTTTATATAATGAATTATCTTTAGAAAGCATATTTGTATTAGTAAAATATTTACTGGTTTTATTTATATTTTTTTTCTTATAGAAAGAAGCTATATTAAGCAAAATTCCAACAGTAATACAGCTAATTACATGTGTAATAAAGAGCAAAATTCCAATCTTAACATTTCCAAATAGACTTATACCAACAGTACCTATAATAAAAAGTGGACCAGAATTATTAGTAAAGCTAAGCATTCTTTCTGCTTCTTCTTTTGTACAAATTCCGTTTTCTTTTAAATTACTAACAATTTTAGCTCCAACAGGGTATCCACTAATAAGTCCCATTAAAAATGCAAAACTTGCCTCACCAGGAACACCAAATAGTGGTCTCATTATAATATTAAAATATTTTCCAAAAGTAGAAATAATATTAGTATGGCTTAATAGCTCTGTTGCAACAAAAAATGGAAAAAGCGAAGGTACAACAGCGGTTGCCCATAATATAAGTCCGTTTTTGGCAGCAACTAAATTTGCAGTAGAAAATACTACTAAGCAAATAGAAAATAAGCAAAATATTATAGCTATTGCGTTTTTACGTATAGAACATACAAATATGTTTATTTTACTTTTAGAATTATTTGATATACCTACTTCTTCTAAAGTAGTGGAAAATTCTTTTGTCATATAAAAAGTCTCCATATTATTATATTTTAGTTTTTTAAATGTAACCAATAAACACTACATAATTTATATGCCTATTAATATTAAAAAATACTATATAACAAAATACAAAAAAATTAGTTTTAAATTTTACTAACATGTGTTATAATATTAAGGTAAAAAACTAAATAAGGAATTTAAGCTTTATGAATTTTTTGAAAAATACATTAGAGCAAAATCAAAAATTTAAAGAACTTCTAAATGAAATAAAAAAATTAAAAGGTCCGGTAGCAATATCGGGCTTAGTTGACGTAGAAAAATCTCATTTTATAAATGGAATAGTAAGCAATACAAATAAGCCTGCATGTATTATTACATACAATGAATTGCAAGCTAAAAAATTATATCAAGATTTAAAAAATTTAGGTTTAAAAGTAAAATATTTTCCAAAAAGAGAAATAGCAAGTTATGACTACATTGCAGAAAGTAAAGACCTTCCTTATGAAAGAATATCTATTTTAAATGAAATGTTTCTTTATGAAAATAAATTAGAAAATGCAAGTTTAAGTCCAGTTATAGTAGTAACTACAATAGAAGCTATAATGCAAAAAATGATTACTAAAGAAGAACTTTACAAAAATAAAATAGATTTAAAAGTAGGAGATAGCTATTCTTTAGACGATTTAAAAGAAATATTTGTAAAACTTGGCTATGAAAGAAACGAGCTAATTGAAAACCAAGGTCAGTTTAGTATTCGTGGTGGAATTGTAGATGTAGGCTTATCAGAAACGGTTGGCGTAAGAATAGAATTTTGGGGCGATGAGGTGGATTCTATTAGATATTTCCGCATTTCTTCGCAAAGGTCTACAGAAATGCTAAAAGAAATAACAATATTTCCAGCACATGAATTTATTATAGAAAATAAAGAAAATGCATTAAAGAAAATAGAAGAAAAATACCCATACCAAAGTGAAGACATAGAATTAATAAAAAGTGGAGATTATATTAGCAAAATAGATAAATATTTTAATGAATTTTATGAAAACAGTGCATCTTTTTTAGACTACTTATCAAAAGAATATTTAAT
Source organism: uncultured Clostridia bacterium (assembly GCA_947625825.1). Taxonomy (GTDB): domain Bacteria; phylum Bacillota; class Clostridia; order TANB77; family CAG-508; genus CAG-273. The sequence goes on from CANQPV010000036.1 coordinate 5,300, forward strand.
TTTTTTAGACGAAAATTTAAAAATAAATCAAAGGCAAGAAAACATTATACTAGATAACAACAATTTAATAGATTCATTAATAGAAAAAGAAAGATTTGTACCAGAAGCAATTGAAGAAATTAGCAATTTTGAATATAACTTTAATGAAAAGCAAATAATATATCTAGAACAAAATGATGTTGCAAAAAACATGCCTAAATATTATTTTGAAACAAGAGAAGTTAACTTTTATAAGCCAGAATTAGAAATGCTAATTTCTAATTTAAAAACATATCAAAAATCAAAAAAGAAAGTAGTTTTATTTAATTCAAATACTGCTACTAGCAACAAAACATGTGAAATTTTAAAACAAAATGAAATAAACTACAAATATGAAGAAAGCCCACAAGATTTAAAAGATGGGGAAATATTAGTTACAATAGGTGCATTATCTTCAGGTTTTGAAAATTACGATTTAAACTTAATTGTAATTAATATGCAGCAAGGAATAGAAGAACCTGTAAAAAAGAAAAAAAGGCTAAACAATGCATTTAAACAAGGCGAAAAAATAGTTTTTGCAGATTTAAAGCAGGGAGATTTTGTAGTACATCAAACACATGGAATTGGACAATTTTTAGGTGTTAATACAATTACAGCAGATAATGTAACTAAAGATTATATAAAAATAAAATATAGAAATGATGATGTTTTATACGTCCCAACTACTAATTTAGATAGTGTAAGAAAATATATAGGTGGAGGAGAAGCAGCGCCAAGGCTTAATAAATTAGGTGGAAAAGAGTGGAGTGCTACTACTAACAAAGTAAAAAAACAATTAGAAGAAGTAGCAAAAGATTTAGTAGAACTATATGCTAAAAGGCAAAAAGTTAAAGGTTTTGCTTTTTCAAAAGATACACCTTGGCAAAAACAATTTGAAGATAGCTTTCCATACACAGAAACAGAAGACCAACTAAGATGTATTGAAGAAGTAAAGCAAGATATGGAAAAGCCATCTCCTATGGATAGACTACTTTGTGGAGATGTTGGCTATGGTAAAACAGAAGTAGCAATTAGGGCAGCTTTTAAAGCTATAATGGATCAAAAGCAAGTTGCATATTTAGTTCCAACTACAATTTTAGCAAACCAACAATATGAAGAATTTAAAAACAGAATGAGCGAGTTTGCTATGAAAGTAGAGCTATTAAATAGATTTAGAACTAAAAAAGAGCAAGATGAAATTATTAAAAAGTTAAAATTAGGTGAAGTAGATGTTGTTATAGGCACACATCGTTTACTTAGCAAGGATGTCGAATTTAAAGATTTAGGCTTGCTTATAATAGATGAAGAGCATCGTTTTGGCGTTAAAGATAAAGAAAAAATAAAACAGCTAAAAACTAATGTAGACGTACTTACAATGACAGCAACACCAATTCCAAGAACGCTTCACATGTCTATTGTAGGGGTTCGAGATATGTCTGTTATATATGAACCACCACATAATCGTAAGCCTGTTCAAACTTATGTATTAGAATATGATAAAGAAGTTATAGAAGAAACAATTACAAGAGAAATAGAAAGAAATGGACAGGTATTTTATTTGTACAATCAAGTAGAAAACATAGAAAAAAAGGCGGTAGAAATTTCACAGCTTGTACCAGAAGCAAAAGTTGCTTTTGCACATGGAAAAATGTCTGGTAAAGAACTAGAAGAAATTATGCAAATGTTTATAAAGCATGAAATAAATGTACTTGTGTGCACAACAATTTTAGAATCTGGTATAGACATTCCAAATGCCAATACCATAATTGTAGAAAATGCAGATAGACTAGGCTTAGCACAGCTTTATCAAATAAGGGGAAGAGTAGGCAGAAGCGATAAACAAGCATATTGCTATATTACTTATAGAAGAGATAAACTTCTTTCAGAAGTAGCAGATAAAAGGTTAAAAGCCATTAAAGAATTTACAGAGTTTGGCTCTGGCTTTAAAATAGCTATGCGAGATTTAGAAATTCGTGGAGCTGGAAGTATGCTAGGTGAAATGCAACATGGTCATATAGAACAAGTTGGCTACGATACTTACTGTAAGCTATTAGATGATGTAATGAAAGAAATGCAAGGAACAGAAATAGAAGAAGAGCAAGATATTCAAATAGACTTATCTGTATCTAGTTATATACCAGATAGCTTTATTGAAAACAGTAGTCAAAAAATTGAAATATATCAAAATATAGCGCTTAGTAGAACAGAAGAAGATATACAAAATGTAATAGACGAAATAATAGATCGTTATGGAAAACTTCCAAAAGAACTTGAAAATTTATTAGAAGTAACTAGAATTAAAGAACTTGCAAGAAAAGTAGGAGTTATTAAAATTTCACAAAGACTGGATTCTATAGTATTCTATTTTAAAAAAGAAAAAATGCCAGTAGAAAAGGTAAATAGCTTACTAAAAGAATATGGTGTTCAAATTAGATTTTCAGAAGGAATTAATCCATATGTTACATTTAAAATTGGAAAGAAACAAGATAAGGAACTGCTAGCAAAAGTTAAAGAATTTTTGGAGTTAGTTACGTAAATATATAAATTAAAATTTTAGAAAGGAAAATGGGTATGCAAATCATTTCAAGTAAAGATAATGAGCAAATTAAGGCTATTAAAAAATTAAAAGAAAAAAAATACCGTGATGAAACAAACGAGTACATTGTAGAAGGAATTAAATTAGTAAAAGAAGCAATAGAAGAAAAAGTAAATATAAAAACAATTGTTATTTGTGAAGACTGCGAAGAAGAAAGCTTAAAAAATGCTACAAAGCCAAATACTCAAATTGAACAAGGTTTACTATATGAAATAGCTAAATATGAATGTATTTACGTTACTAAAAAAATATTTAATATGCTTTCAGAAGTTCAAACACCACAGGGTATTTTAGCAGTAGTAGAAAAGGGAGATAGCATAGAAAATATTAATTATTCAGAAGATATTATTTTAGCTTTAGATGGAATTCAAGATCCAGGCAATTTAGGTACAATATTAAGAACGGCAGACAGTGCTAATTTAAAGCAAATTATTTTATCTGAAAACTCAGCAGACCCATATAATCCAAAGGTAGTACGTTCTACGATGGGAGCTATATTTAGAATGAACATTATAAAAACAGAAAACTTAGCAAAGACTTTGCAGATGATTAAAAAACATAAATTTGAAATAGTTGCAACATCATTAGAAACAAATAATTCTATTTATGATATTACTTACAAGAAAAAAGTAATAGTTATTGGAAATGAAGCAAATGGTGTTTCAAAAGAAATTCAAGATTTATCAGATGAGAAAGTTAAAATACCAATGCTAGGTAAAACAGAAAGCCTAAACGCCTCTGTTGCAGCAAGTATTTTAATATATGAGTATGTACGAGAAAAATTGATGTAAGATTTTAATATAAATAATAAAAATATATAATAATAACAAACAAAATATATTATGATTCTTTGCGCCTTACTTGTCGCAGCCAATCCAATGATTGGTAGGCTGCTCCAGTCGCGCTCCGCACCAATGCTTGGTACTCTCGCTTGAGCGCTGCGCGGCGCTATCGAATTCATAATATATTTTGTTTTGAAAATATAACATGATTAATTAAAATTCACAATTCTTTGGTGTTCTTGGGAATGGAAGTACGTCACGGATATTTTGCATACCAGTTAAATACATCATCATTCTTTCAAAACCTAGTCCAAAACCGCTGTGAACACAGCTTCCATATTTTCTTAAATCTAAGTACCACCAGTAGTCTTCTTCTTTTAATCCGAGTTCTTTAATACGGTTACTTAATTTTTCAAAATCATCTTCTCTTTGGCTACCACCAATAATTTCTCCAATACCAGGAACTAATAGGTCAGAAGCAGCAACTGTTTTTCCATCTGGATTTTGCTTCATATAAAATGCCTTAATTTCTTTTGGATAATCTATTACAAAAACAGGTTTACCAAATATTTTTTCAGTTATATATCTTTCATGTTCTGTTTGAATATCTGTGCCCCAATGAACAGGGTATTCAAACTGGTCATTTACTTTTTCAAGTTCTTTTATAGCATCTGTATAGGTAATTCTACCAAAATCAGAATTTATTACATTGTGTAGTCTTTCTAATAGTCCAGTATCTACAAATTGATTAAAAAATTCCATTTCTTCAGGAGCATTTTCTAAAACATAAGAAATAATATATTTAATCATTTCTTCTGCTAAGTTCATATCATCTTGTAAATCTGCAAAACAAATTTCAGGTTCAATCATCCAAAACTCTGCAGCATGTTTTACAGTGTTAGAATTTTCAGCTCTAAAAGTAGGGCCAAATGTATATACATTGCGGAAAGCATGTGCATATGTTTCAACATCTAATTGACCGCTAACAGTTAAGTGAGACTCCTTTCCAAAAAAGTCTTGAGCGTAATCAACACTTCCATCATCTTTTTTAGGCACATTTTCCATATCCATAGTAGTTACTCTAAACATTTCTCCTGCACCTTCACAATCACTACCAGTAATAATAGGTGTGTGAACATAAACAAATCCTTTTTCTTGGAAGAATTTATGAATTGCAAAAGCTAAAACACTACGAACACGAAAAACAGCATTAAATGTGTTAGTTCTAGGACGTAAATGTCCAACTGTTCTTAAATATTCAAATGAATGTCTTTTCTTTTGAAGTGGGTAGTCTAAATCTGCTTGATTAAATATTTTAACTTCTGTTGCTTTTATTTCAAAAGGTTGCTTAGCATTTTCTGTTTTTACAAGCTCCCCTGTAACAATAATTGAAGAGCTAATTGAAAGTTTTTTAACTTCTTCAAAATTAGAAAGTTCTATATCAAATACAATTTGAACATTTTTAAAAAAGCTACCATCGTTAAGTTCAATAAAACCAAAGTTTTTAGAATCACGAATAGTTCTTACCCAACCTGAAACTTGTAAGCTTTTACCTACATAATTTTCAGTATTTCTATATAAATCTTTTACTAATACATTTTCCATTTTTTATTCCTTCCTTCCTAAGGCACAAATATGATTGCAATTTTTCAATCTTCTTAACCTTTCCTTTTAATGAAAATATTTCTTAATTAATAGAATACCCTAATTATATAAGATAATACAACAAAATTCAATATATTTTAGTAATTTGTTAAACAACTAGTTAATAGTTATAATTGCATTAAAGCTTAAATAGTACTATTTTTCGCAGTTTTGAAAGGTCCCGTTCTGACTTTTCTTCTTTGAACTTGACTTCCTGCAACGGGCATTTGAAAAACAAGAAAACTAGTACTATTTAAGCAATTAAGTATTACAATTAAAATTTACGCAAATAAGTTAAAATTGTTAATATTCCTATTGTTTATAAATAAAAATAGGTGTATAATGTGTAAGAAAATGCTAATTTAATTTGTAGGAAAGGACAATAAAAATATGTATAGAGATCATAATTGCGGAGAATTAAATATAAAAAATGTAGGACAAGAAGTAAACATGGCAGGTTGGGTGCAAAAAATTAGAAATTTAGGTTCAATGGTATTTATAGATTTACGTGACCAATTTGGAATTACCCAAATTGTTATATCTGCTGAAAATAATTCAATAAATAAAGATATATTAAACAGCATTGTAACAGAATGTGTTATTTACGTTAAAGGAATTGTAATAGAACGTTCTAACAAAAACCCTAAAATGCCTACTGGAGAAATTGAAATAGATGCTAAAGAAATTAAAATTTTAGGAAAATGTAAAAACGTATTACCATTTGAAATTAACTCAGAAAAAGCTGGAGAGGTTAAAGAAGATTTAAGGCTAGAATACCGCTTTTTAGATTTAAGAAATGAAAAATTGCATAATACTATTTTACTTCGTAGTGAAATAATGAAAACACTTAGAAAAAAGATGGATGAATTAGGCTTTACAGAAATTCAAACACCAATTTTAGCAAACTCATCACCAGAGGGTGCAAGGGATTATTTAGTGCCAAGTAGATTGCACCCAGGAGAATTTTATGCACTACCACAAGCACCACAACAATTTAAACAACTTTTAATGGTATCTGGATTTGATAAATACTATCAAATAGCTCCATGCTTTCGTGATGAAGATCCAAGAGCAGATAGAGCACCAGGAGAATTTTATCAATTAGACTTTGAAATGAGCTTTGCAGAGCAAGAAGATGTTTTAAAAGTACTAGCAGAAATTTTTACTACTGTTTTTAAAACACATACAAATTGGGAAGTAGATGAAGCACCATTTAAAAGAATTCCATATTTAGAAGCTATGGAAAAATACGGTAGTGATAAGCCAGACTTAAGAAACCCACTTATTATTCAAGATGTAACTAATATATTTGAAAATGTAGACTTTAACGCATTTAAAGGAAAAGTAGTTAAAGCTATTGTAGTAGAAAATGGAGCTTTACAAGGAAGAAAATTCTTTGATTCAATGACAGAATTTGCTGTGCAAGAAGCAGGAGCAAAAGGCTTAGCATGGCTTAAAGTAGATGAGGCAAATGCAGTTTCTGGTGGTATTTCAAAGTTTATTACTGAAGATGTACAAAAAGCTTTAGAAGAACAAATTGGAATGAAAAGTGGCTGTGCAGTTTTCTTTATGGCAGATGAACTAAAACAAGTGCAAAAAATAGCAGGGGCTATTAGAATAGAACTAGGAAATAGACTAGATTTACTAGAAAAAAATGTATATCGTTTATGCTATATTGTAGACTTTCCAATGTATGAATTATCAGATGAAGGAAAAATAGACTTTAACCATAATCCATTTTCAATGCCACAAGGTGGAATGGAAGCATTACTTACAAAAGATCCACTTGATATTTTAGCATATCAATATGATGTTGTATGTAATGGCTATGAGGTTGCATCAGGAGCAGTTAGAAAC
>CANQPV010000037.1 GCA_947625825.1 uncultured Clostridia bacterium
ATACTAATAAATCGAGGGCTTAACCACTAATATATACGAAGAAGGAAAGAAACGATTAAGGTGGAAGAGTAAAGGAAAAATAGTTTACGAAGAGGACTTTAAGAAAGATTAAAGTTAGGACTTTCTCTATATATTTTTGAGTGTATATATGAAAAATACACTAAACATTTCTGGTGATGATAACATGGAGGAAATACCTGTACCCATACCGAACACAGAAGTCAAGCTCCAATGTGCCGAAGATATTTGTAGGTTACCCTGCTGAGAAAATAGGTTGTCGCCAGTTTTATATATTCTCCGTTAGCTCAGTCGGTAGAGCGCTCGGCTGTTAACCGATAGGTCGTTGGTTCAAGTCCAACACGGAGAGCCAATAAAAAGCAGATAATTCAAAATTATCTGCTTTTTATTTTTATACTTAAAAGTTGCATTGAAAATATAAATGTGATATAAATAATGTAGTTGTAAGAGTTTAAATAAAATTATTATAAATAATTCAGTTGTAAAAGCTTAAATAAAACTTTGAAATATTTAATAATGGAGATAAATAAAAATATGAACAATATTGAAATAAAAGAAAAATTTAAAAAAGAAAAGAAAGTAATTTTTATATCTATGATAGAGTATAATGAAAAAACGTATGCAAAAACATTAAAACAATTAAATAACGGAATAGAATATGTATATTATGAAATAATTAATGATGAAATTAAAGAAATACAAGATAATGATATATTAACATATTTACAAGACAATTATAATATGAAAGCAACAGACATTATATACTAAAGAATGGTGATAAAATGGAAAGAGTAAAAAGTGAAAGATTAAAAGAATATATAGTAGACTTTGTAGCATCAGAATTAAATTCTTATAGATTATTTACAAAAGTATATGGACATAAATTTGTAAAAAAACGATTAGAAATAAATCTAGATAAAGCATATGTACAAGAATATAACAATAAAAATAACCCTGGCTTTTATGATTTAAGTGATAGATCTATAACTATAACAAGCCCAAAAGAGGAAATAACAGTTATTGACATATTAAGTTCTGAACTAAGTGAAATAGAACGTGAAGATACCATGCTACATGAGGGAATACATGCAATATTTGCAAGAACAAAAACTGAATGTGAAAAAAACAATATTAAAAGAGGAACAGGAATTCTTGAACAATATAAAAATGATACAGAACTTGGTAGAGGGTTAAATGAAGGACTAACTAACTGGATTTGTAGAAAAGCAGGATATATGATGTCATCTTCGTATGTAACGTTAAGAGAATTTGTTGACTTACTAGAACTTGCAGTAGGCACAGAAAGAATTATAAAACTTCCAAAAGGTAACATAAAAAATATTGCAAAACAACTTAAAATGACTAAAGAGGAAGTTACAGAATTATTAGCACTAGCTGATGATGTATATAGCATACAAGAAAAAATAAAGCAAATAATTTATATAATTCAAAGTAGAGAAAGAATAGAAAGCTTACAAAGTAAGAAAAATTTAACAGAAGATGAAAAGCAAAAAATAGCAGATGAAATTGAAGATTTATCAGAAGATCCATTATTTATTAAAACTTTAAAAAGTGAAGAATATAAAGCATTTTTAAAGAAAATGGGACAAAAAGATAGTGTTAGTATGGAAAAAGCATTTTTCTTGGAAAAACTTAAAAAAAATCAATCAAAATGTAAAGCACAAGCAAACAAGTTCAAAGAAATGGTTTATAATAAATATTTCAAAAAAGAAGTAGAAGCTATAATGAGTATGCAGGAAATATCTATGCAAGATATGATGAAACTAGATAAATTATATGCCTTATTAGGAATATCTGGCAAAGAACAGCACTCAAAAGATATAGAAAGTTTAGAAATATGGAATTTTGCGAATAGATATGAAGAATTAGATGAAAAAATTTTTCTTAATGCGTATAATAGGGCAAAAGAATTATTTCATCAAGGCTTATTAACAGCTAGCGAATTAAAAAAAATAGAACAGCGAACTAATAGAAGTAGATACATTATTAATTCAAGTTTTATCAAAGAAATTGTAGAATTAATTAATCCAATGGAACCACAGATGGCATACAAGTTATTATGCTACTTGCGTAAAGAAGGAAAATTGAATAAAATAAGTGATTATTCAATTATTAACTTAAATGTTGGTAATATACAAATACCTGTATATAAAAAAGGAAATAAACTGTTAGGAGAGTCTCTAAAACCTGAATATAATATAGAGCAAAATGATGAAAGTCAAGAAAGTATTCCAATTGATTTTACACTTGGCTTAGAAGAAGATGAACAAAAAATAATACAAGACCTTTTAAATCTAAGAAGTAGCATTTTAGCTGAAGATCCAAATGCTACATTTGAAATTATGGAAAGATTAATTGCAATAAGTGGTAAAGATGGAGAAAAATATTTTTACATTAATCATGGAAGAATTGTACCAGCTACAATTGATATAACTAGTGAGAAAAAAATAAATCTTGCACAAGAAAAAGCGGGTCTTCCAGCCATACAAAAAAAGAGTAATATTTTTTCAAGAATAAGTATGGCAATGGCAATAAGAAGAAAATTTAGAAATGAATCTAAGATTATAGTACACTATCAAGAAGCAAGCACATCAAAACAATCAAGCAAAGAAAAGTTTAGAAATAGAATTGCTGATATGTCATCATACAGTAGTAGTAAACAAGGAGCATTAGAACATACAAATGAAGAAGCAATACAAAAGCCAAGAGATGATGTGGATAATGAAAAATAAAAAACGAAAAATAGAGGTATTTTATGAAAATAGGTGTAGATATAGATAATGTATTATCTAACTTTAATGATGAATTATTAAAAGAATTCCTAATTCATGATAAACAATTAAGAAATAGTGGAATTATAAACAAAGAGTTATATATAACAAGAGGAATGTTTGACTGGTCTAAGGAAGAAATAGATGAGTTTTATTATTCAAATATAGAAAGAATAGCTAAAAATTTAAATGTAATTGATAAAGCTCCAGAGTATATAAAAAAATTAAGAAAAAGCGGTCATGAAATATATATAATAAGTGGAAGAGATAATGGAGAGTATTCTGATCCATACAATATGACAGTTAATTGGCTAGAAAAGTACAATATAGAATATGATAAGTTAATACTAACAAATGGTTATAATTCTTTAGAAAAAGTAAATATATGTATAGAAAATAATATTAGCATTATGATAGATGATTCAACAAGAGTTTATTCAGAAATGGTTAAAAATGGAATTACTGCATTACTTATGGATACGCCTTACAGTAGAAAAATGGAAGATGTAAAAAGAGTGTATAACTGGGAAGAAATTTATAATTTTATTATTAACTTTAAAAAAGAAAAGCTAAATGTAATTTTAGATACTGATACATATAACGAATGTGATGATCAATTTGCACTTTCATATATGATAAAAAGTAAAGACGTATTTAATATTGAAGCAATAACAGTTGCACCATATTCGCATAAAGAATATAATGAATCAGTACAAGAAGGACAAGATAAAAGCTATAATGAAATATTAAAAATATGCAAATTTTTAAATTTTGATACAACTAATAAAGTATTCAAAGGTTCAAATGGCTATATTTGCAATGGTTATGAAGAAAATAATAATGCAGTTAACAAGATTATTGAAATAGCACTTAAAAATAATAAAACATATATTATTGCAATAGGTGCAATTACTAATGTAGCTTTAGCAATTAAAAAAGAGCCTAAAATAATAGATAAAATCGAAGTAATATGGCTAGGAGGAAATAGCCTATTACAAAATGCTAATTTAGATTTTAATTTTAAACAAGATGTTAATGCTGTAAAAATAGTATTTGAGTCACAAGTAAAATTAACTATAATTCCATGCAAAAATGTTGCATCAAATTTAACAACATCAATTTATGAATTAAATCATTATTTAAAAGATAAAAGTGAGTTAAATAATTATTTATTAGATAGATTTTGCAACGACACTTATCATGGTATGCAAGAAAGAAGAGTTCTTTGGGACATATCAGCAGTTGCATATTTAATAAACAAAAGTTGGTTTACAAGTAATAAAATAAGTTGCCCTAACATTAATGATGATACATCTTATGAACTAACTAATAATAATCATGAAATAACTATGGTAAATTATATAGATGTTAATAAAGTATATGCTGATTTATTTAAGAAATTGGGAGAGTAAATTATGAAATTAACAAGTAAGAAAGCAAGAGAAATACTAGAAAATATAAGATTAAATGTTAAAAATCAAAATTGGATAGATCATTGTATATGTGTAGGAAATACAGCTGGAAAGATAGCTGAAGCACTAAATGAAAAAGGTTTTAATTTAGATATTGATAAAGCAATAACTCTTGGCTATATTCATGACATTGGAAAATATACAGGGGAATCTTATGGACATGTTATAAGGGGCTATGATTATATGAAAAGTAAAGGGTATGATGAAGAATACTGTAATATATGTTTAACACATTCATACTTAAATAATGATGTATTATGTACAGCCGGTGGCATACCAGAAAACATACCATTTAGAACAGAATTTATAAAAAACCATGAATACACATTATATGAAAAAATAATAAATTTGTGTGACCTAATGTGTACTTCAAAAGTATTTACTATAGATAAAAGACTTATGGACATAATAATAAGAAAGGGTGCATATTCAAACACGCAATATCATATTAAAGAAGCTTATAAATTAAAGGAATATTTTGATGATTTATTAGGATATAATCTTTATGACTTATTTCCTGAAATAAAAGATAATTTATAATATTTTAAACAGCTTACATCATTTTGAAAATACAAAATAATGTGAGCTAACAATTAACCAAACCCCTTTACTAAGAATAAAATAGTAGAGGGGTTTTATTTATATGAATTTTATAAAAGAACAAATTAAAACAATAAAAGAAAAAGATCCAGCAATAACAAGTAATTTCGAAGTACTTTTATATCCATGCTTTAAAGCTATAATTTATTATAAAATATCCCATTACTTTTATAAAAAAAAGCATTTCCTTATTGCAAGATATCTAAGTGAAAAAGCTAAAAGAAAAACTGGAATAGAAATACATCCAGGTGCAATAATTGGAAAAGGCTTATTTATAGATCATGGAACAGGGGTTGTAATAGGTGAAACTGCAGTTGTAGGAAACAATGTAACAATGTTTCATGGGGTAACTCTTGGAGGAACAGGAAAACAAAAAGGAAAACGTCATCCAACAGTTGGAAATAATGTTTTTATTGGTAGTGGCGCAAAAATATTAGGAAATATAACAATAGGAGATAATGCAAAAATAGGGGCAAATGCTGTAATACTAAAAGATGTGCCGGAAAATGCAACTGTTGTTGGAGTTCCAGGAAAAATTGTGAGGATAAGAAATTCTTAATAAAAATTATGTAACGTAACATATAAAGTTTAAACATCATATAATTTAGTATAGCTATTAAAATATAAAGTAATTATAGAAACTTTATTATAAGGAAGGAGTATGCAAATGAAAAATACTAAAAACATTATAATAATAGCATTATTAATTGTAATAGGAATAATGGCAGTTGGATATTCAGCATTTGCTACACAATTAAAAATAAATGGAACAGCTCAAATTATTGGCGAATGGAATGTGAAAATTACAGGAATTAAAGCACAATATGTTAGTGAAGGTTCTGATGCAGGAACACCAACATTTACAGTTACAAGTGCAACTTTTGATGCAAAACTTTCAAAACCTGGAGATAAAATTATATATGAAATAACAATTGAAAATGCTGGGACAATAGATGCTAGTTTAAAAAGTGCGACATTTACACCAGGCGAAGGAAATGAATCTCCTGCAATTAAATACGAAACAACACAACCAGCACAAACTTTAAACTCTGGAGATACAACTACATTTACAGTAACTGTTATTTATGATGAAACTATACAAGAAATACCAGAAATAAAAGAAAAAACAATTACAGGTATTGTAGAATATGTACAAAAATAGTAGGTAATTAATGATAAGAAATTTAAAAAAAATTATAAAACAAAAACTAGCATTAATAACTTGTATAAGTTTTTTATTAATACTAATTTTTATGGCAAATGGATATAGCTTGCTTAAAACAAAATTAACTTTAAGTGGAAAATCTACTGCAAATTTAGATTTTTATGAAGACTGGCATCCAAAATTGAACTTTTCAAAAACTAGTCAAATGGAAGATGTATTTTTTTATCAAATTATAGTTAATAATGATTCAAATAAAACTTATTATAAGTGGAAATTAAAAATACAAGATACAGGTTATATTGATTTTCCATTTGGAATAGATGGAACAAAAGAAAACAATAATTGGATACTAGATTATTCTAGTTGGGACAATAGAATACAGGCAGGGAAAAAACTTTTTGTAAATATTATATTTCGTGTAAAAGATTTAGATTTCTCAATGTCAAAGGAAGAATATGCTAAATATTTTTTGGAAAATTTTGTTCAAATATCTGGAATATCTAGAATTAAAATAAATAGACAAGGTGAGGCAGTAACAAATGGAAATGCAACATTAACTTTAAAACAAAATGAAGAAGAAATAAAAACTTTTGATTTTGAAGAAAATCTAGATTACGTATCTGATAATAATAATGAAAAGCAGTATATTTTAAATATTTATAATAAATCAGATTATGATTATTATGAGTTTAGAGTTAATATGTTTATTGGAAATGAAAACACTTTAATAGGAATATCTCCTTATGAAGTTGCCTGTCAGCATATTGATAATGTAACTTTTGAAATTCCTACATGGATATATCTTACGAAAGATACAGCAGTATCTGTTTACATTACTGTAGTTACAGAAGATGACACTTTTAATCCAGATATTGTTGTAACTGGATTAGTAGAATAAAAGGTGAAAGCGAAATGAAACAATTAAAAAGTAAGGGATTACTATTAATAATAACTATATATTTATTAATAAAAATCCTTTTTACAATAAAAAATAATGTAGTATTTACAAATATTATTAATCCTATATTTTGGACTTGTATTTTAATATATGTAATATTAGACATGAAAAATGTTTATATTAGGTTTAATATAAATAAAAAATATTGTATGTCTATTATAATTATTTTATTTATTAATATTCTTATTTATTTTTATTTAGGGTTTATATTTGGCTTTTCAAAAAGTTTATATAATCATAATATAGCTACAATACTACAAAATATTATTGTACAATTGATACCAATAATTGGTATTGAATTTACAAGAGAAATTATTATAGCTAAAAATAGAAATAGTAAGTTAGCAGTAGCATTTATAACAATATTAATAATATTACTAGAAGTTAATTTATATGTAATAATAGATTTATTTACTATGAGAGAAGAATTATTTAAATATATTTGCTCTATAGTAATACCTTTAATAGCTAGCAATGTATTATATACTTTTTTAACTTTAAAATGTTCTTATATAGTTACTTTAATATATAGAGTTTTTAATGTAATTGTAGTTTTGGTTTCACCCATTATTCCTAATTTAGATTGGTTTACAACAGGCACATTAAATTTATTATCAATATTAACAATTTATTTAATATTTAAATATAAATTAATTAAAGAAAATAGCATAAAAAAGAAAAGACAAAACTATTATTCAAAAATTAGTTATATTGTAACAGTTATTTTAGCAATATTTTTAATATGCTTTATGCTTGGAACATTTAAATATGAACCAATAACAATACTTTCAAGTAGTATGAATCCTAAATTTGATGTTGGAGATGTAGTAATTTTTAAAAAATTAAGTGATAGTGAATTAGAAAAAATTTCTAATGGTAGTATTATAGTTTATTCAGTTAATGAACAAAATATAGTGCATCGTGTTATAAACATAATAAAAATAGACAATGAAGTTTTTTACCAAACAAAAGGAGATAGCAATGACTCACCAGATTTAAATTTAGTGCAAATAGAGCAAATTCAAGGTGTATATGTATTTCACATAAAATACATTGGCTTTCCATCTGTATGGCTATATTACCTATTTAAAGCATAAAAGTTTAAAAGTGAAAGGATGAATTAGTATGGCACAAACTGAAAGGAAGTATAGAAGTATAAGCAAAATGAGAAATACTACTAAAAAAATTAATAATATTAGTAATTTAATTGTTGTAATTACAGCAACGTTAGCTATTGTATTTATAGCTTTAGGTGCTTTTACTAAAAACAATATAGAGCCAGTATATAGCTATTTAGCCAATAAAAGTAGCAATTATGAAGTTTTATTAAAGCCTAATGATTTTTATGATACCGAAACACTTCCAGCTGACAGATATTATGCTTCAAAATCAGTAGATAAATATATAATTAATTTTATATATGATTTTAGTGCAAGTAAAAAGGCAAATTTAGATTATAATTATACAATTACAGCCGAAATTGTTGGAACAGCATTACTTAATGATAATCAAGATAGAGAAGTTTGGAATAAAACTATTCAAATTTTAAAAAATAATGCAAATGTTTATAAAGACAATTTTTATATAAATGAACAAATTAATATAGATTATGATTATTACAATAACTTAGCTCGACTTTATGAAGAAACCTATGGAATTTCTATTAAATCTATTTTAAAGGTATATTTTAATATTTCATATAATATTAATCTTAAAAGTTTAAAATTTGAAGATAAAGTTGTTAATGATTGTATTGAATTGGATATAGATTTAAATAATACAGTAACAAGTGCTAATAAAAATTATGATGAACTTACTAGTGAAGATATTATGACAGAAATTCAAAATATAAAAAATAATACTATATTTTATATTTTAGGAGGAATATTTGTTGTAATTTCTATAACTATAATTATAATAAAAATAAAACAAAATAATAAAACACCTGAGCAAAAATACACACATAATATTAATAAAATCTTAAAATATTATAAAGAATTAATTATTACTGTAACAAATGAGCCTAATGTAGGTGACTTAAAAGTTATGAATATTAATAGTTTAGACGATTTAATTGATGTAGCTGAACAAAATAACAGTAATATTATTCATTATGAAGTTATTAAAAATCAAAAAAGTAATTTATATGTAATTGTTAATAATTATGTCTATGTTTATATTATAACTTCTGAAGATTTAATATAAATGTATAGGATATATGTTAAATTGCTGTGTGGCTACTCTAAAGTTTATAAATATTAATATTAAAAATCAGTCTTAATAGATTGATTTTTTTGCTTTATAGTGATAAAGTAAAGAAAAAAAGATTGGAAAAAATATGAAAATGCCAGTAGAAAAAAACAAAGAATATATTGTAGATATTATAGATAATGGCTATGAAGGCGAAGGAATTGCAAAAATAGATGGCTACACTATTTTTATTCAAGGTGCAATAAAAGGTGAAAAGTGCAAAATTTTAATTTTAAAAGTAACTACTTCACATGCTTTTGGAAAAATATTAGAAATTATAGAAAAGGCAACAACAAGAAAAGATGTAGATTGTAGTACATATAAAAGATGTGGTGGTTGCAGTTTAAGACATATTGAATATAGTAAAACATTAGAAATGAAGCAAAATGCAGTTCAAAACTTAGTTAACAAAACCTTAAATGAGAAGGTAAAAGTAGATAAAACTATTGGAATGGAAAAACCAATACATTATAGAAATAAAGCACAATTTCCGGTAGGTTTAAATAAAGAAAATAAGCCAATTTTAGGAATTTTTGCAAATAGAAGCCATGAAATAATACAAATAGATAATTGTTTAATTCAACATGAGGTATCTCAAGTATTAGCAAAAGAAATTATTGAGTTTATAAATCAAAATAATATTAGGGTATATAACGAAAAAACAAGAAGCGGCTTTTTAAGGCATATTGTTATAAAAATAGGTTTTAAAACTAAAGAGGTAATGTGCATTTTAGTAAACAATGGAGAAACTTTGCCAAAAGAAAAAGAACTAGTAGATAAAATAAAAAAAGAATTTGAAACAAATGAAATATTAAATAAATATACATTAAAAACAATCATAAAAAACATAAATAATAAAGATACAAATGTAATATTAGGAAACAAAAACATTGTTTTATTTGGAGATGGCTTTATTTATGATAAATTAGGAGAATATACTTTTAAAATATCTCCAATGTCATTTTACCAAACAAATCCTATTCAAACAGAAATATTATATAATAAGGCAATAGAATTTGCTGATTTAAAAGGAAACGAAACTATACTAGACTTATATTGTGGAATTGGAACAATAGGTATTTTTGCATCTAAAAAGGTAAAAAAAGTATATGGAATTGAAATTGTAGAAGATGCTGTAAAAGATGCTATAGAAAATGCAAAACTAAATAATATACAAAACATGGAATTTTTATGTGGAGATGTAGAAGAAACTTTACAAGAAGTTTTAATTAAAAGTAAAAAACCTGATGTTATATTTGTAGATCCACCAAGAAGAGGTTTAGATAATATAACAATTTCTAATATTTTGAAAACAGAGCCTGCAAGAGTAGTATATATTAGCTGTAATCCAGCAACTATGGTAAGAGATTTAAAATTGTTAGAAGAAAAGTACGAAGTAAAGAAAATTCAGCCAGTAGACATGTTTCCATACACAGGCCATGTGGAGTGTGTGGCAGGATTGCAAATTAAATAAAAAAACTGTAGCTTATATATCTCTATATAAGCTACATTCTAAATCATAACTGCTTACCGAAGTAAGCCTTCTCAGTCATCTAATTAAATAGATTTCCTATTAATTAAATGATACTATATTTTTATGTAAAAATCAAGAATTTTATGCAAAAATTTCGAAAAGTTATAAATTATTTTTAGCAGGTCTATATTTAAAGAGGTCAGAGGCTAAAAAAGCTTTTGATATATTATCTAAATCAACTCCTTTAATATTTCCTTTTTTCTTTGTGAAATCTATTCTTTCAATACTTATAGGATTAATGTTGAAGATATTTACCCATCTTTTCATTGTTTTAAAGTTATATATTTTTCCAAGTTCAATATAAGTTTTACTGGCAAGTTGTTTTTCTGTTGGTTGCTTACTTGTAATAGGCAAAACTAATAATGTTTTACCACCGTTTTTTAAAACTACAGCAGGATGTCTACCGCTAAACTCTTCACCTATATTAAATCCAAATTCAACCCAAACGACATCTCCACGAACAATATATTCCTTTGATTTTTCAATAAATTCAGGAGAATTCATTATAATTTTTGTCTTCTTATCTATCCATTCAAGATAATCTTTAGGAGAGTTTCTTTTATCATAGAAATTTTCATTTTTATGTATTTCATAATAATTATCTAAAGTATTTTTTGTATTATTTAAAATATTTAATAATTCTTGCATATACTAAACATCCTTTCTGTACAAATCATTATATCAAAATTTTAGAATAAATCAATAGTTTTAACAAAAAAACAGTACATTTGTTTGAACAAACAATTATGATTGCAATAGGTTGTAAAATATTGAATTTTGTGATATATTGTAGAAAAATGTTTTGAAATAAAAATATAGAATATAATTTGTTGAGAAAAAATACGGTATAGTAGAAAAGGAAAATATGTTAGCATAAGTAAAATAAATTATTTTTGAGGTGAAATATGGAATTAATATGCAAATTAACTGATGAAGATATAGGAGAAATATCAGTAAAAATGGATAATCCTAGATTAAGATTAGGTGCAAGAGGAATTGTTGTAAGAGAAGATGGAAAAATAGCAGTATTTAATAAAAGTAATAAAAATGAATATAAGTTACCGGGTGGTGGAATAGAAGGAGAAGAAAAACCAGATGAGGCTTTTAAAAGAGAAACATTAGAAGAAACCGGTTGTATAATTGAAGTTATAAAAGAGTTGGGAACAACAGAAGAATATAAATCATTAGATAATTTTAAACAGATTTCCTATGTTTTTGTTGGA
>CANQPV010000038.1 GCA_947625825.1 uncultured Clostridia bacterium
TCTGTATAATATGTTTATAGAGTTCGAACAAGTATGATTTCCGGAAATCAAATATTTAAAAAATAGGAGATTTCGAAAATGAAAAAAGAAAACAAAAAACTGAAACAAAATCAGAAGACAAAACATTTTAACCAGAACCATACAAAAGAAATTCTAGTTACTAATGAAAAAATTAAACAAGTTTTAACAAATAGTTATTGTCTAACTTCAATTAAACAAGTAGAAAATTCTGACGTAGACATTAACCATTTAGAAAAAATCTTTACAAATGAAACTTATTATTTAGCAATGAAAATGGTTCCATTGCTTGAAAGAAAAGTGTTATATCTATCATACGTTGAAAATGTTAGGTTAAACGACATTTGCAGAAGATTAAAATTAAAAAACAGGGAGGTTATTTTTTTAAGAAATAAAGCTATCACCCATTTTAAAAACAATTTAGAAACTCTGTATAAATTAGAGAAATTACAGAAGGGTGGGAAGTTTTAATGAGAAAATTAAAAACAAATAAAAATGAAAAGCAAAATAAGCTAACTAAAATTAGCATATTCAAAAGAAGAAACAGAAATTTAAAAAATAGCAAACAAAAAAATAAGCAAAACAATACAAAACTATTAGAAAAGGCAAAAAACAAAAATAAACTTAGAGTAATATATAAAGCACCAGGAAAAGATCCAGAAGTAAGAATAATACCTAATGTATTTATATTAAAAAAGGCAGTTATAAATAGACAGCTTGAAATTATTCCATACCAAAATGTATTTATTATATTTAATAAACAAAAAGAAATGCAGAAAGAGCCAATAAATATAATACTAGATATGTGCAATATTAAGGGAGATTTAATTATTGTGCAAATAGACAAAAAGAAAAGAGAATTTGAAAGCTTAAACCAGGAAAATATTATATGGTTTACTGAAGATTTAATAAATAAAAGCCCTATAAAAAATAATGTAATAAATATAAATGACTGGAAAGCACAAAATCAAAATGAAAAACAACTAACCAAAAAACAAATTAAAGATTATTACTCTAAAGAATTAACCCTATTTGATGCAGAAGAAAAAGCAGTAAATAGCGTAAGTTTTGAGCAAAGCTTAATAAATGTATTAACAAGTATAGAACTTACTTTAGCAAGTTTATTGGAAATTAAGAAAAATTAAATAAAATTAAATAAAATTATAAAAAATTAAAATTTAAAACTTAAACTTAAAACTTTCAAAAGATAAAATGCGAAAAATACAAAAGACAAAAAAATTAAATATAAATTAGAAAAGTTTAAAAATATAAAAAATAAAATAACGGAGATGAATAAAAAATGAATAATGAAAATGAAATACAAACCAAAACAATAATTGATACAAAAGAAGAAAATACCATAACAGCTACTAAAGAAATAAATGAACAAATTGTAATTAAATATTTAGAGAAATTTAAAAATCCATTTGCTACCTTATCTGTTAAAGACGTTTCAAAAGATTTACATATTGGAATAAACCAAGCTTATGACTTATTTAAGCAAAAAGACTTTCCAACAATAACAATTGGAAAAAGAAAGACTATAACTTTAGCAGCATATTTACTTTGGAAAATGAGTAAGAAAGGGGTGTAATTTTATGGCTGAAAAAGGAAGTAGCGAAGGCTCTGTATATTTTAATAAACAAAGAAAAAATTGGATAGCTCAATATTATAATTACGATATAAAGACTGGTAATATAGCAAGGAAAACCAAAACATTTAAAACTGAAGAAGAAGCTAAAAAATATTTAGATGCTATTATGTATCAAAAGGAAAACCCTTTATATATTAAACACAATGGTATACCATTATGTAAAATTTTAAAGCAAAACTTAAATTTAAAATATAACACAAATCAAATTGGTGCTGCACAATATGGTCGCGTATTACGTTCAATAGAGCAATTAGAAAAAGTACCTCTTGGAAGTAAAAATATTGATGATATAACAGCAGATGAATTACAAGAATATTTAAACTCTTTAAAAGATTTAAGTAATTCAATGATAGAAAAAGCATATCAACAATTAAATCAAGCTTTTAATACAGCAATTAATAAAGGTTATATAACACAAAACCCAATGAAAAATATTATTAGACCTAAAAGTAATAAAGAAGATAAAGAAGTTCGTGCATTAACAGTAGAGGAACAACAACAATTTACAAGTTGGCTTATAAATAAGCCAATAGAAGAATTTAAGTATAGGAATGTATTTTTAATACAAATGTATACTGGTTTAAGAGTTGGCGAAGCTTTAGCACTTACAACACATGATATTGATTTAGCACATAAAAGAATAAATATACATAGAACATTAACAACTGATGAAAAAGGTAATGTTATAATGGGAAACAAAACAAAAACATATAGTGGAAAAAGGACACTACCTATCCCCGACTTTTTATATCCATATATTGTAGAACAAATGAAAATTGCAAATGAACAAATAAATAATGAAGAAAAATTACTTTTTAAGCCATACAACAGTAAATATTGCAGACGTTCTACTATAAATAACGAATTACAAAGAATCTTCAAAAAAGAGTTTAATGTTACAGATATTTCTAGCCACTCATTAAGACATACTTTTGGAACAAGATGTATTGAAAGTGGTATGGCACCTGTTGTAGTTCAAAGACTTATGGGGCATAAAAATATAGCTGTTACTTTAAATACATATACTTCAGTATTTGATAAATTCAAAGAAAATGAAATTGATAAAGTAAATCAGTATTATTTAAACGAAAATTTAATAGGTACTAATAATTTATTAAATGAAAATAACAAAAAAAATGATATTGAAAATGAAAAATAATTACTAAAAATTATAAATTAACATAATTTTTAAGCTACTAACTCAACAAAAAATATGCTTAAAAGCATTGGTATTACTAGAATATAAAAATTGCATCATTTTGTGTTTGCAAACAAATAGTATTTACCAACTCAACAAATTAATTTTTTTAAATTCTAAAAATATATTTTGTTGAGTGAGTAGTTTAAACAAATAAAAATTAAAAATAGTGAAAAATCGTTAAAAGCATTGATACTCTAGTGAAATATGGTTTTTATAAATTATTTTAAATTATTATTGGTTAAAACCAATAAAATAGCCTGTACCTCTTGGTACAAGCTATTTACAGTGAAATTTTGGTTGGTTGGGCTGGGTAGATTCGAACTACCGCATGCTAGAGTCAAAGTCTAGTGCCTTACCGCTTGGCTACAGCCCAATATATATTTTTATGGGGTGGAAGATGGGACTCGAACCCACGGTCTCCAGTGCCACAAACTGGCGCGTTAACCAACTACGCTACATCCACCATCTACCAATATTTAAACGCATCTATTATTTTACAACAAAGTAGGGTAATTTGTCAACAGTAAATTTGCTTTTTTTTACCCTACTTTGATAATTTTAGTTTAATTATATTATTACCAAATTATTAATAAAATATTATACTTCATCTGCCCATATAATTAATCTATTTTTAGAGTCATCTGTACATGTAGTTAGTGAAATGCCTCTTTTTCCACCAGTATCTCTTACAGCATAGCTAAAATCGTTTTCATCTGTAATATAATGACGGATAACTTCATAAGTTACTTTCTTTCCTTGCAAATCTGTTATGTATATTTTGTCTCCATCAGTTAATTTTTTATTATTTGAAAAGAAAGTTCCGTTTCTGAAGTTGTGTCCTGCTATAACAGTATTCCCTACTTGGTTTGGTCCTGGTCCATAAATAACTACTACTGAAGTTTCTAGTGCTTTTGGTGAATATTCCTCTAATAAATAATATTTTACATTAATTTTTGGAATTTCTATTCTTCCTATTACAGTAAAGCCTTTATAAGAAGGAAGCTTGTTACTACCACTGCTAGAACTATTGCCACCACTATTTTCATTAGTTATAGTATTTGTTACATTTTCAGGAAGATTAGGCTCTATAGTTTCATTATTTTCATTATTATCTTGTGTATTATTATTATTATCTCCAATAAAACTTTCAAATTCATCTTGGAAATCATCTACATCTGAATTTGTTTTATGTGCTTTATATAAGTCTATACCAACAAATGCTAATAATACTATAATTGCAATAATAGCAATAACTAAAATTACTGTTAGCACTTTACTATATTTACTATTTAACATTTGTATACCTCCTATATTAATTATTTACATATAATTAATATTATTATAACACATTTTTCGTAAATAATCTACAATTTAGGAGATAATTTTAGGTCCCATCTTTTTTCCTGCTAATAAATGGAAATGAATATGCATTACTTCTTGACCAGAATCCGGACCACAATTAGCAATTAACCTAAAACCAGTTTTATCTATGTCTTGTTCTTTTGCTATTTTCTGTATAGCTTTCATAATTTTTTCCATAAGATACATATTTTCTTCATTAATTTCCATTAATGTAGATATGTGTTTTTTTGGTATTACCAAAACATGTACTGGAGCTGATGGTTTTATATCTTTAAAGGCTAAAATTTCATCATCTTCATATACTTTTTCTGATGGAACTTCACCTTTAATTATTTTACAAAAAATACAATCGTCCATTTTTATTTCATACTCCTTTTTTACTCTAAAATAGCTTTTATTCTTCTAACTCCTGATGAGCTAGATTCTTCCTTAATAATTTTAAAGTGTCCTAATTCTCCTGTATGTGTTACGTGTGGTCCACCACAAATTTCTTTGCTAAAATCTCCAATTGTATAAACTTTTACTTTTTCTCCGTATTTGTTTTCAAATAATCCAGTTGCTCCTGATTCTTTTGCTTCTGATAAGCTCATCTCTTCACAAGTTACTTTTAAATCACGCTTAATTTGCTCATTAACTATGTCTTCTACTTGTTTTAATTGTTCAGGTGTCATTTTTTCTGGATGTGTAAAGTCAAATCTTAACCTTTCTACTGTAATGTTTGAACCATTTTGCTTTGCATGTTCTCCTAATACAATTTGAAGGGCTTTATGCAAAAGGTGAGTAGCTGTGTGATATTTAGTTGTTTGTTCGTTTTGTTCTGCTAAGCCACCTTTAAATTTTTGCTCACTTCCAAGTCTAGATTTTTCTTGATGCTCTTTAAATAATTTATCAAATTCAGTTAAATCTATTTGTATGCCTTGTTCTTTTGCTAAGTCTGATGTAATTTCTGGTGGGAAACCATAAGTTTCGTATAGTTTAAATATAGTGTAGCCATCTATTACATTTTTATTTTCTTGTTTTAATTTATTAACTGCTTTTTCAAATTCTTTTTCCCCATGTGATAAGGTTTTCATGAATTTATTTTTTTCTTCTATAATAGTTTGTTTAATTATTTCTTTATTTTGTACTAATTCTGGGTACATTTCTTTTAATGTTTCTATGTATAAGTCTATTAAATTTCCAAGTTCATCTAAATTTATTTGCAATTTATTTAAATGCCTTGTCATTCTTCTAATTAATCTTCTTAATACATAGCCTCTATCTATATTGCTTGGCCTACCACCATCTGAAATAACCATTATGCTAGAACGTAAATGTTCTGCTACAATTCTTCTACTTTCTATGTTTTCTACTTTTGCTAATTCTTTTAATTTTTCCATAACTGGCAAAAATAGCTCTGTATCAAATGGTGTTTCTTTGCCTTGAAGAAGCATTGTCATTCTTTCTAAGCCTAAACCTGTATCTACATTTTGTTGTTTTAGTTTTGTAATAGAGCCATCTTTTGATTTGTAATATTCCATAAATACATTATTCCAAATTTCTACATATTTACCACAATTGCAAGATGGCTGACATTCTGGTGAGCAAGCTGGTTTTCCTGTATCTAAAAACATTTCTGTATCTGGTCCACAAGGGCCTTCTTCCCCTGCTATCCACCAGTTATTATCTTTTCCATAAAAGTATATTCTTTCTTCTGGAATTCCTGCTTTTTTCCAAGCTTCTGCAGAAACAGTATCTTTTGGTGCATCTTCATCTCCTGCAAAACATGTTACAGATAATTTTGAAGGATCTATTCCAAGTTCTTTTGTTAAAAATTCATAGCTCATAGCTATTGCTTCATCTTTAAAATAATCTCCTAATGACCAGTTTCCAAGCATTTCAAAAAATGTTAAGTGGCGGTTATCTCCTACTTCATCTATATCGTTTGTGCGCAAACATTTTTGGTAATCTGTAAGGCGCACTCCTGCTGGGTGTTTTTCTCCTAAAAGGTATGGTACTAATGGTTGCATTCCTGCTGTAGTAAATAATACAGATGGATCATTTTCTGGAATTAATGGTGCACTTGGAATAACGCTGTGTCCATGATTTTTAAAAAAGTTTAAATATTTATTTCTAATTTCAATTGCTTTCATTTTTTATTATACATTCCTCACATAAAAATTTAGGTTTTTTTACTAGATTTACCTATAAACATTAAAATTCTACCCATAAGCCTTGGCTTTGTAATTCATTTATTTTTTGTGAATGCTCTTCGCTTGTTCTAGTAAAATAAGCATTTCCATTTTTATCTGTTACAAAGTACAAGTATGAAGTTTTATTTGGGTTTATTGCCGCTTCTATGGAGCTTAAACTTACTGTAGAAATTGGTCCAACTGGCAATTTTCCTTCCATTTTTGGGCCTCTTGTATTATATGGGTTATATGTATTTATTTCTGATTTATATAATTCTCTTGTTCCCATTTCTATTTTAAATGCATAGTAAACTGTTGCATCACAGCCAATAGACATTTTATTATTTAGTCTGTTATAAATTACGCTAGATACGTCTTTTCTATCTTTATCAAATTTAACTTCATTTTCAATTATAGATGCCATTGTTAGAATTTCATGAGCTGAATATTTTGAATTTTGAATAGCTTTTTTGTATGGCTCAAGTTTGTTTTCCATTTCATCTAGCAAGGTTTCAAATATATCATAAACTGTAACATCTTTATTTGGAAATTCGTATGTATCTGGGAATAAATAACCTTCTAGTGGATAATATATGTCTTTATTTTTAATTTCGTCTGTAATAAACCAACGCTCTTTAATTACAGAATCAATAAAATTTTCATCTTCTACTAATTCAAATACATCTTCTACCGTATTATTGGTTTCTTCTGCAATTTTTTCTGCTATCCATCTCATGTTTTTGCCTTCTATAAATGTAATTGATATAACGTCTTTGCTTTTAACTATTCCTGTTTGTAAAGCCTCGGCAATTTCTTTTACTGACATAT
Organism: uncultured Clostridia bacterium; assembly: GCA_947625825.1. Taxonomy (GTDB): domain Bacteria; phylum Bacillota; class Clostridia; order TANB77; family CAG-508; genus CAG-273. The sequence continues at coordinate 7,235 of CANQPV010000038.1, forward strand.
TCTTTTTTAGTTCATATGTACCTGCTTGAAAATTAGAAATATTGTTTAATTTAACATATATTCTAAAGGCTAATGTGCTTTTTATAAGGTCTTCTTTTTTTAGCTCGTCTGCAATGCTTACTACATTAGACCCCATTGGCACTTCTATAACGTGTATAATTTCATCATTGCTAACATGGTTAATTGCTGAATTGTACCATGCAAATATAGATAATGCTATAATTACTAAAACTGCTATTATTACTGATATTACTACAATAATTTTTTTTGGCATAAACTTTCTCCTTTAAAAATTTATTTAAATATTAACGATATTTTATGTTATAATTATAGAATTGTCAAGGTTTTGAATATTAATATTTGCTTAGGGAAGGTTATTAATTCACAATTAATTAAATTTACATTTGCTCACTAATTTCTTTGCAAATTAATTCCAAATTTTTTGTACCAGCTACTTCTACTTTCTTAATTACATTTTCTAAGTTTTCATTTGTTTTTAATTTTGCTACCATGTAGTTAGCAGTATGCCCTTTAAAGTATTCCCCTTCTTTATCTTCAAATAGCACTTCTATTTGTTTTCCTATATATTGCTTTTGGAAGTCTTCTTCATTTTTATTAGAAAGTTCTATTAATAAATTACTTCTTTCTTCTTTTTTATTTCCATCTATTTGATTTGGCATATTGGCTGCAACTGTGCCTTTTCTTGGAGAATATTTGAATATATGCATTTTATAAAATTTAATTTTACTTAAAAATTCATAAGTTTGTTTAAATTCTTCATCTGTTTCTCCTGGAAAGCCAACAATAATGTCTGTTGTAATATGTACATTAGGAAATGCTTGTCTTAATAAATTTACTCCATTTTCAAAATCTTCTATTGTATATTTTCTATTCATTCTTTTTAATGTACTGTTACAGCCACTTTGCAAAGATAAGTGAAATTGGTTACAAATTTTTGAAAGTTTAGATAATCTTGTTGTAAATTCTTTAGTAATTAGGCTAGGCTCTAAAGAGCCAAGTCTTATTCTTTTAATTCTATCTATTTTTTGAATGTCTTCTAATAAATCTATCAAATAATAGCTTGTATTTGCTTCTTCCGTAGGGTTATTGTCTTGTAAAAAATCTTTTCCATAAGAAGCTACATGAATTCCTGTAATAACTACTTCTTTTATTCCTTGCATACTAATTTTTTGAATTTCATCTAATACACTTTGAGGTTTTCTGCTTCTAATTCTTCCTCTAGCATATGGAATAATGCAATACGAGCAAAATTGGTTACAACCATCTTGTACTTTTATAACTGCTCTTGTTTTTTCTGTATATGTAACTGCACCAAAGTCTAAAAATTCCTTTTGATTTGCTACCTCTGAAACTTGTGTAATGTTTTGTTTACTATTCATAGCATTTTCTATGTATTTTTCAATTTCATTTTTTTCATTAATTCCTAATATTAAATCTATTTCTGGAATTTTTTCTAGCTCTTTTTTTGCTACTTGTGCATAGCAACCACATGCTACTAAAATAGATTTTGGGTTTATTTCTTTTACTCTTCTTAGTATTTGCCTTGATTTTTTGTCTGCCATGTTTGTTACTGTGCAAGTGTTTATAATATATACATCTGCTTTTTCATTAAAATCTACTATTTTATAGCCCATATTCATCATTTTTTGCATCATTGCATTTGTTTCATATTGATTTACTTTGCAACCGTAGTGTGCAAAATGCTACTGTTTTTTGGTACATTTTTGTTAGTTCCTTTCCTACTTTAATATGCTATCATTGTATAATATTTCTGGCGCTATATCTTCTCCATCTTCCCAAATAAGAGATAAACCCATAATCTTAAAATTTTTAAATTTTTCTTTATCTTTTAATTTTTCATAAAATTTACAAGTATTTATAAGTTTTGTCATGTCATAAATTTTTTCTTCCCCTGTTTCATATAATAATTCTATTTTATAATTTTCTATAGCTTTAGCTTTTATAATTTTAGGTGTTATATACATAATTTTGCCCCCTTATATCTATCTTAATGGTTCTATTTTAAAGTAATCTTCTCCGTTTTTCATTAAATTCCATAAAGAATTAAGCTCTTCTGAATGTAATAAAATCCAAGCTTCTACTAACTTTCCCTGTTTTGTAGGTATGTATCCGCTCCAATATATTACCATTAAAATCATAAACAGAGTTAAATTCATTATACATTACATGTATATGTGGTAAATGATGTTTTTCATTTTCTTTGAAAAACATTTGTATAACAATTCCATAAAACTGTGAAATAACTGGCAAATGCTTTCACCTCCTATATTATATAATTATAACTTACAAATGTAAAGTGTAATTTTAGGAAATAAAATTGCAAGATTTAGCAATTTCAAAGATAAATAAAATTTAAGTTATTATATATTACGTTTCAAATTATGTCAATAATAAATTTTAAATCAAGAAAAAATTCTCTTCAATTTGAATTTGAAGAGAATTTTCCTATAGAACAATGTTAAGTTTTCTTATTTTAATTAATACTGACCTGTCCCTAATAGCTTGAAAATAAGCACTCGGACCTGTCCCCATTAATATTCACTGGCTTCATCATGTGAGCATTTGCAAGATTCTGGCTCTTTTTTGTCTGTTACAATGCTTTCTGTAGTTAGTATCATAGATGCAATAGATACTGCATTTTCTAATGCGCTTCTAGATACTTTAGTTGGATCTACAATTCCTACTTTTTTCATATCTACATATTCTTCTTTAGAAGCATCAAATCCAACTCCTACTGGACTGTTTTTAACTTTTTCTAATATAACAGATGGTTCTAAGCCAGCATTTACAGCTATTTGTCTTGCTGGTTCTTCTAAGGCTCTTAATATAATTTTTCCACCTATTTTTTCATCTGAGCTTAATTTGTTTACTACTTCAGATACTTTAGGAATAATATCTACATAGGCTGTTCCACCACCTGGTACAATTCCTTCTTCTACTGCTGCTTTTGTAGCAGATAAAGCATCTTCCATTCTTAGTTTTCTATCTTTCATTTCTACTTCTGTTGCAGCTCCAACTGCAATTACAGCAACGCCGCCAGCAATTTTAGCTAAACGTTCTTGTAAGTTTTCTTTTTCAAATTCGCTCTTTTCTTGTGCAATTTGAGCTTTTAGTTCAGCAACTCTTGCTGCAATTTTTTGTTTATCTCCTGCACCATCTACTATAATTGTATTTTCTTTTTGTACTTTTACTTGTTTTGCTCTACCTAATTGTTCAATAGTAGTATCTTTAAGTTCTAATCCTAAGTCTGATGTAATTACTTCACCACCAGTTAAAATTGCCATATCTTCTAGCATTTGTTTTCTTTTATCTCCATAGCCTGGTGCTTTAACTGCTACTACATTAATAACTCCTCTTAATTTGTTTAATATTAATGTAGATAAGGCTTCTCCTTCTACGTCATCACATACAATAACAAGTTTTCCAGATTGTTGCATTAAATTTTCTAGCAATGGTAAAATTTCTTGTATATTGCTTATTTTTTTATCTGTAATTAATATATATGGGTTATCTACAACAGCTTCCATTTTTTCTGTATCTGTTACCATATATGGTGATACATAGCCTTTATTAAATTGCATACCTTCTACTACATTTAATTCTGTTTGAGATGTTTTAGATTCTTCAATTGTAATAACACCATCTTTTGAAACCTTTTCCATAGCTTCTGAAATAAGATCTCCTACTTCTGGGTTATTTGCAGAAATGCTTGCAACTCTGGCAATATCTTGTTTGCCATCTATTTGAACACTTATTTCTTTTAATGCATCTACTGCAGATTTTAATGCTTTATCCATTCCTCTTTTAATTGCCATTGGATCTCCACCTGCTGCCACATTTTTAACACCCTCACGAATCATATTTTGTGCTAAAACCATTGCTGTTGTAGTACCATCTCCTGCAATGTCATTTGTTTTAATAGAAACTTCTTTTACAAGTTGTGCTCCCATGTTTTCAAAACTATCATCTAATTCAATTTCTTTTGCAATTGTTACACCATCATTTGTAATAAGTGGTGCTCCAAATTTTTTGTCTAGCACTACATTTCTTCCTTTTGGACCTAATGTTACTTTAACAGTATCTGCTAGTTTATTAACACCATCTACTAAACTTTTTCTGGCATCTTCTCCAAATTTAATTTCTTTTGACATTTTATATTCACGTTCCTTCATAATATATTTAGGTTTTTTAATAGGATTTACCCATAAACCATAGCTTTTTTCTATTCTACTACTGCTAAAATATCGCTATATTTTACAATAACTAGTTCTTCTCCTTCATATTTTACAGTAGTTCCAGCATACTCATTTAATACTACTTTATCGCCTTCTTTTATGCACATATCTATTTTCTTTCCGTCTTCTTTTGTTCCATCTCCTACTTTTAAAACTTGTGCAATTTGAGATTTTTCTTCTGATTTACTAGTTAGAATAATACCGCTTTTAGTTGTTTCTTCTTTTTCTAACTTTTTTACAATTACTCTGTCTGCTAATGGTTTTAACATAAAAATTACCTCCTATTCTTTTTTACGTTTTTTTTGCTTAAAAATAGCAAAAACCATTCTTAAAATTATATGCTAATTCAAGTTTTTTAGTATT